>JAJFBI010000061.1 GCA_020697385.1 Microvirga sp.
TTCCGGCACCTCCAGGATGCGGAACAGCTCGTAGAGGATCGGCACGGCCACGGCACCGCCGCCGACGCCGAACACGCCGGCCAGCAGACCGGTGATGGCACCTGCTGCGAGAAGCGCCACCACCAGCCAGGCCAAATCGAAAAGAGGTATGCCGAACATCGGAAAGTCCACCTTAGAAAGCAGAACGGCCGTAGGATCTTTTTGGACCCTACGGCAAGTGAGAGTGTTGTAGAGGCGTTCTAGGACGCGCTTCTGGCAAGCCGCTCCTGGTACTCGCGTGCCCTTTGATCGATCCATGAGCGGTCAGTAACGCCACCAGGGTTCGCGCGGGTCGCCATGGCGTCCATGAATGCGAGGAAGCGCTCATGGGCGACGCCATAGAGACGGCGCAACTCCTCCAGCGGTTCGGCATGGTCGTCGACGCGCAGGTCGAGCATGGGGTAGGGCTCGTCGCGCCAGACTTTGATCGCAGCCGATTGCTTGCCGCGCTTATCGCCACCCTCGGCCTGCCCTGCATCGAGAGCTGCTAGGAGGCGATCCGCAAAGGGCAGATCCATGCGGCGCTTGTAGGTTTCGTGGGTAGCCTCGATCACCGTCGGACCGGCAAGCATGTTGCCAGCCACTGACACGCCGTCATCCGTCAGATGTCCGCACCAATCGATACACTCCCGACCTGTATGGGCCGCGGTTCTGCCGTCGCGGTCGATGACATGGAGTTGGCGCGATTCACGGCCCGGGTCCTGCGCGGTGAGGACCACCACGATCTCCTCGGCGCTACGCCCTTCGGCCAGAAACCTCATGCCGTCCGTTCCATAGAGCGGATTGACCAGTGCTTGGGTGGCAAGGGCACCGATTCTCGCAGTGCCGTGGGGACAAAGCGCCCCCACGGCGAAGAACTTGGTGGTGACGGCAACCCCGAACGAGCCGGTCTCAGGGTCTTTCGCGATGATCGACCAGGTCATGATCCGGGCTCCTCAGCGGCCGACCGCATAGGCCTGCATAAGGCGTGGCGTAGCCGCCCCGTGCAGGAGCCCGTCCTTGTCGCGGCTTGCCGCCACCAAACGGCCGACTGTCCAAGCCGGCGCGACCTCGACCTCATGACCGCGGGCGCGCAGGTCGTCGAGCACCTCGGCACCATAGGTCTCCTCCGCCATCAAGTGGCCCGGCTTCTGCTCGCGCGGGTAGAAGGACGAGGGGAAATGCGCCGTGTGCGACATTGGCAGATCGATCGATTCCTGCAGGTTCAGCCCGTGATGGGCATGGCGCAGGAAGAGAAGCATCTGCCACTGCTCCTGCTGGTCGCCACCCGGAGAGCCGAAGACCATGTAGGGCTCGCCGTCCTTCTCCGCGAGGGTTGGCGTGAGCGTGGTGCGCGGACGCTTGCCCGGCGCAAGGCTCGCCGGCAGGTTCTCTTCCAGCCAGAACATCTGAGCCCGCGAATTAAGCATGAAGCCGAGTTCAGGGATGACAGGCGAGGATTGCAGCCAGCCGCCAGAAGGCATGGCCGCGATCATGTTGCCGAAGCGGTCGACCACGTCGATATGCACTGTGTCGCCGCGGCGTGCCGAGCGCATCGAGGCCAGGGTCGGCTCACCGCCGGAAACCTTCTTGTCCGTGGTCGAGAGCTCGCGCAGTGCCTTCAACGTGCGCTCGACCTGGGCCTCATAACCTTCGACGCGGCCAGGACGCAGCTCAAGGGAGGCCTTGTCGGTGATCAGCTTGCGGCGCTCGTCATTGTAAGCATCCGACAGCAGCGTCTGGATCGGCACATCGATGAAGTCAGGATCGCCATAATAAGCCTCACGATCCGCGAAGGCGAGTTTCATAGCCTCAGTCACCGTATGGACGAACTCGCCGCTGGTCGGGCCCATTGCGGCCAGATCGAAACCTTTCAGCAGCGCGAGGGTCTGCAGGAAGACGGGGCCCTGGCCCCATGGCCTAATCTTGTTGACGCGGAAGTTGTGGTACTCATAGGTCTGCGGCGCGTCGTAGGACGCCTGCCACTTCGCCATATCGTCGGCGGTGAGCACACCGCGATGGCGTGAGCCGCTCTGGTCCATCACCTCGGTCTTGCGCACGAAGGCGTCGATAGCCTCGGCCACGAAGCCTTTATAGAAGGCATTGCGTGCCCCCTCGATCTGCGCCTCTCGGTCACCTCCCTTGGCCTCTCCCTCGCGGATGATGCGCTTCCAGGTATCGGCGAGCTGCGGGTTGCGGAAGAGCTGACGGGGTTTTGGAACCTCACCGCCGGGCAAGAACACGGCAGCCGTGGTCGGCCATTCGGTTTCGAAGAACTCCTTCAGCCCCTTGATGGTGTCGGCCACGCGCGGCAACAGGGGATGGCCCTGCTCGGCATAATAGATGGCAGGCTCCAGTACTTCCCTGAGCGAGAGGAGCCCGTGATCGCGCAGCAGGAGCATCCAGGCATCGAAGGCGCCGGGTACGACAGTGGCGAGCATGCCGTTGCCGGGGATGAGCTTGAGGCCCTCGCGCTTGTAATGCTCGATGGTGGCACCACCCGGCGCGGCGCCCTGGCCGCAGAGCACCTCGACCTTCTTGGTTTTGGCAGAGTAGAACACTGCCGGAACTTCGCCGGACGGACCAACCAGATGCGGCTCGACCACCTGCAGGACGAAAGCGGAGGCGACGCAGGCATCGAAGGCATTGCCGCCCTTCTCCAGCATTGCCATGCCGGCGGCAGAAGCCAACCAATGAGTCGAGGTGACGATGCCGAAGGTGCCGAGGATCTCGGGCCGTGTCGTGAACATGTCTCTTATCCGTTGTTTCGTGTTTTTACTGTTCGCGGGGATCGAGCGCGTCGCGCAAGCCGTCGCCGAGAAGGTTGAAACCAAGCACGATCAGGAAGATCGCCGAGCCTGGAAAGATCGACATCCAGGGCGCCTGATCCATGAAGTTTTTGGCGGTGTTCAGCATGGAGCCCCAGGAGGGGTTCGGCGGCTGCTGGCCCAATCCAAGAAAGGACAGGCTCGCCTCCGCGATGATGGCCGTGGCGATGGTGAGCGTGCCCTGGACCAGGATCGGCGGCAGGACGTTGGGGAGGATGTAGCGGGCCATGATCCAGAAATCGGGAAGACCGATGGCTCGCGCGCCCTCGACGAAATCCTCCGCCTTAACGGTTAGCACCTGCCCGCGGGTAAGGCGGATGAAGATCGGCATGGCGGACAAACCGATGGCGATCATCGCGTTGGTCAGGCTGGGCCCAAGGAAAGCTGCGAGCGCAATGGCGAAGATTAGGAACGGGATCGCCAGCATCGCGTCCGTGGCACGAGAGATCGTGGCATCGATCCAGCCGCCGAAATACCCGGCGAGGAGGCCGAAAGGTACGCCGAGCACGATGGCGATGAATACCGAGACAACGCCCGCCATGATGGAGGCTCGCGCGCCCCAAAGCATGCGGGAGAGCATGTCGCGCCCGAGCTCATCCGTGCCGAACCAGAACAGCTCGGACGGCGGCTTGCGAATGCTCGTGAAGCTCGGCTTGATCGGATCATAGGGAGCCAGGTACGGCCCGATGAGGGCCGCCAGAACGAAGAACAACACGATAGCGCCGCCGACGACGGCACTTTTGTTCTTCAGGAACTTGGAGAGCACACGACTGCGCTTTTTCGGCAGGGCGACCTCGTCGGCAACAACGGCTGTAGCGGTCATGCTGAATGCCTCAGGCGGGGATTGACGAGAACGTAAAGGACGTCCGCCACGAGATTCATGAAGATGAACCCGACGGCTGTGCAGAGAACCACGCCCTGCACCACGGCGTAATCACGGTTGAAGACCGCATCCACGATGAGCTTGCCGAAGCCAGGGATGGTGAAAATCTGTTCCGTGAGCACCGCCCCTGCGAGAAGCTCGCCAAAGAGCAGGGTGGAAAGCGTCACAATGGGAATGAGCGCATTGCGCAGGGCGTGTTTCAGAATGACCTTGCGGGACAGCAAGCCCTTGGCGCGTGCCGTGCGGATATAATCGGACCGCATGACGCCCAACATGGCGCTGCGGGTGTGGCGCATGAGGCTCGCTGCAAGACCCGTGCCGAGCACGAAGGCCGGCATGAGCATGGTCTTGATATTGAGCCACAGATCCTCTGTTGGTGGCACGTACCCGGAGGCGGGCAAGAGTTGCCAACGGACGGAGATCAGCATGATGAGCATGATTCCGAGCCAGAAATTCGGGATCGACAGGCCCGATAGCGCGATCACGTTGGCCGTGTAATCGACAGCGGTTCCCTTTTTCACCGCTGAGATGATGCCGGCGGGAATGCCGATGGCCAGGGCCACGATCATCGCCATGATGGCAAGCTCGAGGGTTACCGGGAGCTTGCTCATAATCAGATCGAGCACGGGGATGTCCGTGCGAAGCGATATTCCCAGGTTTCCTGTCAGAGCCGAACCGATCCACGCGAAATATTGCACCGGGATCGGGTCATCCAGGCGGTACTTCTGACGCAGATATTCCAGCACCTGCGGGTCGCGCTCCTCTCCCGCCATGGTGAGAACCGGATCGCCGGGCAGGAGCTTCTGCAGGGCGAAGACCAACAGTGACACGATGATCAGGGTCGGGATGGCAATGAGTATTCGTCGTCCGATGTAGCGCAGCATCAGCCTATGGAACCTGCATCAGAGTAGAGGGTGCATGCCCGGTTATGAAACCGGGCATGCAGTGTTCAATCAGGAGGCGAATTTCACGCCTTTCAGGCGGATCATGCCGTCCGGGTAGGGCTTGAAGTTCTGCACCTTCTTCGTGTGAACGAAGGGCCAGGGCTGGTAGTAGGTATAGATGATCGGCAGATCCTGCTTCAGGATCTCCTGAGCCTGATCGTAAAGCTGCTTGCGCTTGGCCTCGTCGTTGATGACGCGAGCCTCGTTCAGGAGCTTGTCGACCTGCTCGTTGCAGTACTTGCCGTCGTTCAAAGCCCCCTTGCAGCTGACGAAGGGATGGATGTTGCCGTCCGGATCAACGCGGCCTGACCAGCCGATCACGTTCACGTCGAAGTTTCCGGCTTGGGCCTCCTTCTGCATAGCCGCAAATTCGGTCGGACGCAGCGTGATGTCGAACCCGGTCTCAGCCGCCATGGCCTGGATGATCTCAGCGATCTGCTGCGTGGTGGTGCTGGTGCCGAAGGTGAGTTCCAGTTTTACCCGGTCGACACCGGCTTCCTTCAGAAGCTGCTTCGCCTTGGCAACGTCACGGGTGGTAGGGCCGAACTTGGGGTTGTTGTAGGGGCTTGCCTGCGGGAAGGGCTGTCCTGCCGGTGGGAAGATGCCCTGACCCACCACTTCGTTGATCACGTTGCGATCAATGGAGAGTTCAAGGGCCTGCCTGACTCGCTTATCCTGACCAAGCTTGGACTTAGCGCGTTCGCCGTTGTTGGTGTTGATGGTCAGGCCTTGATAGCCGATGCCTGAGACGGGCGCGAAAACCAAGTTCGAGTCGCTCTTCACGGCCGGAACGTCGCTCGGTGCAAGACGCTCAAGAAGATCGAGATTGCCGGAGCGCAGGTTGGCGAGGCGCACGGTCGTATCCGGGATGGGCTGGAACACGATGCGCTCGAAGTTGAAGTTTTTCGCATCCCAGTGATCGGCGAACTTCTCAAGCACGATGCGATCGTTCTGCACGCGCTCGACGAACTTGTACGGCCCAGAGCAGACGGGCTTCTGGCCGAAATCAGCAGAAGCCAGCGCCTTCGGCGACATGATCATGCCGGCGCGGTCGGAAAGCTGCGACAGCAGGGTTGCGTCGGCGCGGGAGAGGTTGACCTTCACGGTCAGATCGTCGACGGCCTCGACGTTGTCGACGGAGGTCAGCTCGCTCTTGCGCAGCGAGTCCGGCAACGTGCGGGCGCGTTCGATATTCGCCTTCACGGCGGCGGCATTGAGAGGCTCGCCATCGTGGAACTTCACGCCGGGGCGCAGCTTGAAGGTCAGTGACTTCCCGTCATCGCCCCATTGCCACTCGGTGGCGAGTTCTGGAGTGAACTTCAGATCAGGCGTGATGTCGACAAGCTTGTTGCACAGCGACGTGAACACAATGCGACCGACGAAGGTGCGCGCGCGATGGGGATCGAGCACGTCCGGGTCTTCGTTCAGGCCGATGCGCAGGGTTTGCGCGGAGGCGGCGGTGCTCGCAAGGAGCCCGGCAGCCATTGCCAGGAGCAGTCTCTTCTTCATTCTTCGTCCTCCGATTTTTCTCTGGATCAGTCGTCGTTCAGGGGCTCGTCGCGACGGGCTTATCCTGCCGTTCACGCCAAGTTTGGTAGAGCGCAAGGCGCTTGGCCAATGCCGCGCTCGGGGGCGGTGCGCTGATTGAGCCAGCGCCCGCTCCTTGAATCTCACGCCAGAAATGGCAGGCCACCCGTCGCCCGTCGGGCGCCGCCTCAAGAGCGGGATGCTGCTCCTTGCAGAGGGCCCGCGCATGAGGGCAGCGGGTATGAAAGCGACATCCCGATGGCGGCGCTGCGGGGCTCGGAACATCGCCCTGGAGCAGGACCTTCTGCTGCCGGTTCGATGGGCTGGGGATCGGGATCGCCGCCAGCAGCGCCTGGGTGTAGGGATGCAGAGGATTGTCGAAGAGCGCGTCCGTCTCCGACAGTTCCATGATCTCGCCGAGATACATGACGGCCACACGGTCGCTCATGTGCCGGATCACCGCAAGATCGTGCGCCACAATGACGAGGGTCAAGCCGAATCGATCCTTGAGATCCTCGAGCAGATTGATGATCTGTGCCTGGATCGATACGTCGAGGGCCGAAACCGGTTCGTCACCCACAATCAGCTTCGGATCGCCTGCAAGCGCCCGGGCAATGCCGATGCGCTGGCGCTGTCCACCCGAGAACTCGTGCGGATAGCGGTCCGTGTGGGTGGGAAGAAGGCCGACCGTGCGCATCAGATCCGCAACGCGGTCGCGCTTCGCAGAGCCGCTGGCCAGATTATGCAGCCAGATCGGCTCCGCGATGATGTCACCGACATTCATGCGCGGATTGAGCGAGGCATAAGGATCCTGGAAGATGATCTGGAGCTCGCGACGTAAGCCGCGCAACTCGCTTTTGCTGAGCTCCAGGATAGAGCGGCCTTCATAACGCACGTCGCCGGCGGTCGGCTCGATCAGGCGGAGGAGGAGGCGGCCGAGGGTGGACTTGCCGCAGCCGGATTCACCCACGATCGCAAAGGTCTCGCCGCGGCGGATGTCGAGGGACACGCCATCGACTGCGCGGACGACAGTTGGGGAGGAGAGCAAACCTCCGCTGCCGAAATGCTTCTTGAGGTCCACACCCTCAAGGATGACATCGCCGGTGGTTGCCGTGGCATTCATGCGACTGCTCCACGCTTCTGTTCGAGAGGTGCGTACCAGCACCGGGCAAGATGGCCGGGTCGAATTTCTCCGAGCGGCGGAAGTTCATTGCCGCAGCGGGCGTCTGAGAAGGGGCAGCGCGGGGTGAAGCGGCAGCCCTTGGGCATCAACTCCGCCGGAGGCACGGTGCCGCGAATCGTGGCGAGGCGGCCCTGACGGCGGCCGAGTGATGGAACGGACCCCATGAGACCGATGGTGTAGGGGTGCTGCGGGTCTTCGAAAATGGCCTCGACCGGCCCGCTTTCGACAACATGCCCTGCGTACATTACGGCCACCTCATCGGCGACCTCGGCCACGACACCGAGATCGTGCGTGATGAGGATCATGGCCGTCCCAGTCTCCTCCTGGAGGCGCTGGATGAGGGTGAGGATCTGCGCCTGGATCGTCACGTCGAGCGCGGTGGTCGGCTCGTCCGCGATCAGAAGCTCCGGATCGTTCGCGAGGGCCATCGCGATCATGACACGCTGGCGCATGCCGCCGGACATCTCATGCGGATAGGCGCGCAGACGCTTCTCCGGCGCGGGGATGCGCACTTTCTTGAGCATGTCGAGAGCGCGCTCCATGGCCTCGGCCTTGGAGACCTTGCGGTGCCGGACGATGCCCTCGGCGATCTGGTCGCCGATGGTAAAGGCCGGGTTCAGGGAGGTCATCGGCTCCTGGAAGATCATGGCCATCCGATCGCCACGCAGATCTGCCCGCTCGCGCTCGGTGAGCGTCAGCAAGTCTCGCCCGTCGAAAGTGGCCGAACCCGCGACAATCCTCGCTGGAGGGGTCGGCAGAAGTCCCATGAGAGCCAGGGATGTCACGCTCTTGCCGCAACCCGACTCGCCGACGATGCAAAGGGTTTTTCCCTTGCGCACCGAAAAGCTGACGTCGTCGACGACATTCACGCCCTTCGGCGCGCCATCGAAGCGGACAGACAGTCCTTGAACGTTGAGAAGCGGCGGTTCGGAGGTCACAGCGGCATTGCCGATCTGATGAATCACTGCACTTGTCTGTCGGACTGCCTCACGTCCCATGGCGCATCTCTTTTTTGGTGTTTGTTGTCACGGGTGTTTCCGAAATCTGTCTGTCTATGCGGTCGGGCAGGGGGCTGGTCATGACCTTGAGAAGGCCTTCACGCACGAGTTCGAGGTGCTCGCGCATGGCATGTTCCGCTGCATGAGCCTCTCGCTGAGCGATGGCGGCGATCACGCGGCGGTGCTGCTCGACATAGATTTGCTGACGCTCGCCGGAACGTGCCCGTTCCCGCAGGAGCCGCCATGCGGTGTCCTGCCGAATGCGGTCGACCATGTCGAAAATCGCAAGAAGCAAGGAGTTACCCGCTGCCTCCGCGATTGTCCGGTGCAGGGCGCTGTCCCAGAGTTCCCGGCCATCCGCATCCGAAGAGGAGGCGGTCTTCTCAGCCAGACGCAGAAGGCGCTCGATATCGCCGTTCGTCGCGCGCATGGCCGCCAACCGGGCGAGGGCAGGCTCGATTTCGAGTCGCACATCCATGACCTCGAGCGGATGCGTGCGCTTCGATAACTCCTCAAGATTGGTCGGCGTATGGGCTGGGCGCGGCCCGACGAAAGTTCCCTTGCCCTGATGACGCCAGATTCGGCCTTCCGCTTCCAGCACCTCCAGGGCCCGTCGCAAGGCGCGGCGCCCGATCCCGATCTGGATCGCCAGCACCCGCTCGGCCGGAAGCCGTTGCTCCCCCTCGAAGGAACCGTCGTCCAGGAGAGCCCGCAACCGCCCGAGAGCGAAGTTGGAGCTGTCTGCCGAAGGATCTGAGTTGGACATAAAATCCAGCTCCTTGTGAACCAATCTTGCTGCGGGGTCAGCAGCAACGAAGCCTTGTTGCGCTTTTAGCGCCGCCAACGAAACAAGGCTATCCTGAACCCGAACCAATTTGCAAGTGGTTCAATGATGGTTCGTTAGTCGATATTGCTGATTGAATGTTCAGTCGATCCGTCAAGCTTAAGGCCACGCTCGAGAGGAACCTCCCTTGTGTGCCTAAGGTTTGCGCACTGAATCGGCTTCACCCGCTTCGAACAATGCCCGAAGCCCATCCCGAAACGTCGGATAACGGAGCCGCACGCCCAGTTCCGATTTGATCCGTGTATTGCGCACGCGCTTGTTGTCTTCGTAGAAGGCGCGCGCCATCGGTGTCTGATCGGCTTTTTCGAAGGGGATTTCGGGTGGAGGCTCCCGGCCGAGAAGGTCTGCCGCGTAGGCGATCACGTCCTGAGGGGGACCGGGCTCATCGTCGGCCACGTTGTAGATGGCGTTCCGGCTTGGCTGCTCGATGGAAGCCATCAGGACCTGAGCAATATCCTCCGTGTGGATCCGATTGAAGACCTGCCCGGGCTTGACGATGCGCTTGGCAGTGCCGTCCGCGACCTTCACCAGAGCGTTGCGGCTTGGGCCGTAGATGCCCGCGAGTCTAAAGATCTGCACAGTAAACCGAGCGCTCGCGCCGAGATTCAGCCAAAGCCGCTCGGCTGCAATCCGCTGCCGCGCTCGAGCTGTCGCTGGATTAAGGGGTGTTGTCTCATCGACCCAGGCGCCGCCCGCATCGCCGTAAACGCCCACCGTCGACAAGTAGCCCACCCAGCGCAGGCGAGGAGCTCCGGCAATGGCTTCGGAAAAATGCTCCAGAACCGGATCCCGCCCTTCTGCCGGCGGTGCGGAGATCAGGAGGACTTCCGCGCGTTCGAGATGCCGGTGAATGGCAGGATCGAAGTCCTCGCCGTCGAAGCGCCAAGCCTCGACCCCCAGCGCCTCCATAGCCTTTGCCTTCTCCACGGAGCGAACAGTTCCGCCAATGGATCCGAATCGATGACCGTGAAGTCGGATGAACTGGAGGGCGGTGTAGCCTAGGCCGAAAACAAACAGGTTCATGAGATTGTGGAGCCTTCAAGCAATCGCAGGCAAGTTAGCGGCATAGAGGAGGTGCAGCAATCGATGACGGAGCGAGCTTTCATCCTTCAAGGGAGCATTTGTCCGGTTGATCCTGCCCCGGACTCCCGTCATAAACCTGCGCCGAAGCGAACTTTGAGGTCTTGA
>JAJFBI010000605.1 GCA_020697385.1 Microvirga sp.
GAGAATAAGAGACCCAGACGCTGATCGCGACGATTCCAGCCCAGGAGTGCGAGGACAACAGAGAGCGTGATAAGCTTTCCGCCTGCTCAGGCCGTGAGGAAGCGGTCGGATGGAGGGTTCCCGTGTTGAGGAACATCACGAGAGCTGGCGTCGCTGTCACCGGCGGCTTGATATTCCTGACGGTCGGCGCCGGGATGCTGGTAGACTGGCTTTGGTTCGCGGACCTCGGCTATCTCGGCGTCTTCTGGGTGCGGCTCGCGACCAAGGCCTCCATCTTCTTCGCCGCCCTGATCCTGGTTGCCGGGCTGATTTGGCTCAATGGCTGGCTCGCTTTGCGCGGGCGAAAAACGGGTTGGGCGCTTGCCGTGGCGCCGAGCCTGCCTTGGTCTCCGGCTGCACTGGGCGCCACAATCGGGCGCCCGCACCTGAGACTGCTTCTCCCGCTCGGCGCCGGGCTAATGGGTTGGCGATCGCGGTTTTCGAGACCAGCAACTGGGATATTCTCCTACGCTTCCTGTTCCAGGCGCCGTACGGCGAGAGCGAGCCCGTCTTCGGCAACGATTTCGGCTTCTACCTTTTCACGCTACCGGCCTATCTTGCTCTGAAGAACCTGCTTCTCGTCATGATCGCCCTCAGTGGTGCCGCTGCGGGCGTGGTGTATTGGCTTCACGGCGACATCGATTTTGAGCAACGGCGTCGCCACATCTCGCGGCCGGCGCTTGCCCACGGCTCCGCCCTCCTCGGCGCGTTTTTCATGATCAAGGCGTGGTCCTACGGCCTTGACCGCTACCTCTTGCTCTATCGCGACAACGGCGTTGTTGTCGGCGCGAGCTATACGGACTTGCACGTTGAGCTGCCGGTCCTTGGGCTTTTGATCGCGCTTGCCCTGTTGGCGTCCCTGATGTGCTGGGCGAACCTCTGGGTGCGCAGCTACAGGCTGCCGCTGGCGGCGATCGCGCTCGTCCTTGGCAGTGCCTTCCTGCTAGCGGAAGCGCTCCCCGCCCTCTTCCTAAGGTTGGTTGTGAAGCCGAACGAGCTCGAACTCGAAAAGCCGTACATCGAGCGGAATATCGAGCTCACCCGGAAAGCCTATGACCTGCGGCGGATCGTGGTCAGGCCCTTCTCCGCCGAGCAGAGCCTCACCCTAAAGTCGCTCGAAGCTAACCGGCCGACGATCGAGAATATCCGGCTGTGGGACTGGCAGCCTCTGCTGGACGCATACCGTCAGCTGCAGGAGATCCGCACCTACTATAGGTTCCAGGACGTCGATGTAGACCGCTACTGGCTCGACGGCGCCTATCGGCAAGTGACACTCTCGGCCCGCGAGCTCAGCGCGGATCTCCTGCCGCCGAACGCCCAGACTTGGGTCAACCGGCATGTGCTCTTCACCCATGGCAACGGCGTCGTGATGGGCCCGGTCACCCAGAAAAGCGCGGAAGGACTGCCGGTATTCTATCTCCATGACATCCCGCCGGTCGCGGCAGGGGGCCCGCCCCTGCGCGAACCCCGGATCTATTTCGGCGAGCTCAAGGACACCTATGTCATCGTCAACGGCAGCACGGCGGAGTTCGACTATCCCAAGGGCAAAGACAACGTGTTCTCGCGCTACGCCGGCGGCCGCGGCGTCCCCGTCACAGGCACCATGCGAAGAGCGCTGTTGGCCTGGTATTTCGCTGACCCGAATCTGCTACTCACGGATTACATCACCGCCGAGAGCCGCATTCTGTTTCGTCGCACCGTAACGGAACGCGTCCGGACGATCGCTCCTTTCCTGCGCCTCGACCGCGACCCCTATCCTGTCGTCAGCGACGGGCGGCTATTCTGGATCCAGGACGCGTATACTACGAGCAGCTATTTCCCTTACGCCCAGCCGACGCCGCGCCGCGATCTCAATTACATTCGCAACGCGGTCAAGATCGTGGTCGACGCCTATGACGGCACGGTCGACTTCTACTTGGCGGATCCCTCCGACCCGATCGCCAAGACCTACCAGCGCGCCTTCCCCGAGCTGTTCAAGCCCTTGGCCGGAATGCCTGCGGATCTGCAGAGCCACATCCGGTACCCGGAGGGCCTATTCCTCACGCAGGCGCAGATCTATCGCGCCTATCACATGGAGTCGCCAGAGGTTTTTTATAACCGCGAGGACCTCTGGCAATTTCCGCGCGAGCCGAGCGCGCCGACCGCCACCATGCACCCCTACTACATGATCATGCGCCTGCCGGGTGAAGCGCAGGCTGAGTTCATCTTAATGCTCCCCATGGTGCCGAGCCAGCGCGAGAACATGATCGCGTGGCTTGCCGCGCGTTGCGATCCGCCCCACTACGGCGAACTTATCGTGTACGAATTCCCGAAGGAGAAGCTCGTTTTCGGACCTTTCCAGATCGAGGCACGCATTAATCAGAACACCTTCATTTCCCAGCAACTCTCCCTTTGGAACCAGATGGGTTCGCGGGTGATCCGCGGAAACCTGCATGTGATCCCGATTGATGACTCGCTTCTGTACGTGTCGCCGCTCTATTTACGAGCGGAGACGGGGCAGATACCCGAGTTGAAGCGCGTAATCGCCGTCTATGGCGATCAGGTCGTAATGGAGGAAAGCCTGGCCGACGCTCTTGCCGCGCTCTTCGGGCGCCCCGCTATTGGCACCGCTCCGGAGGGTGGCTCGGCCCAAGGGCAGGCCGGCGTTCTCGCGGCCGAAGCCCTGAACCGCTATTCGCGCGCCCTCGACCGGTTGAAGGCCGGGGATTGGAGCGGCTTCGGCGCAGAACTCGAGGCCATGCGAACGGTGCTGGAGGAGGCGGCAGGTAGGGCACCGAAGCAGCCATAGCTCGGGGGCCGAGGTGAAGCCCCGGTTTGACCGCGAAGACTGGCAGGGAATCACAAACGCCCGCCCGCGCAGGCCCAACGCTGACCACGGACGGAGGAGCGCATGCCCATCTATATTTCTCAAGGCCGCTACTCCCGCG
>JAJFBI010000606.1 GCA_020697385.1 Microvirga sp.
TGGAAGGGCGGAGCACGACCAACCCCACCCATCGTTCGTTTTCGGTCCAGTTTGACATGACGCAATGACGGCATTAAGATATGCGGTAATGGTGCAATGCCAGCGCTTCCCTCTCGCTCATACGGGAAAATCGTGATGGTCAGCAATGTCGCTGACGCGGCGAGCGAGAAGCTTCACGGGAATGGTCGAATTCATCCAGGCAACGGTCGAACGTGTGTGGCCGGTGAGCATCGCCGGGGCGATCATGCCGGCCTATCGTGAAGCCGGGTGCGCAAACGGCTACGGCATTCTCGACGCTCCGAGCTTTATCATGAAGCCGGTCGAGGACGTGGTCGAATGATCGTGCAAGCCGGTGTGGGAAGAGATCGTGCTGCTCAGTGCGACGGGTATCGGCACGGTGGAGATCATGACCGGACAGGTCGGTCCAAGGCGCTCGCAACAACGCTTCATGGAGGTCATGGAGGAGAGCGTCGCGGGGTTGCTGCGCGACAAGCCTCGCCCACCGGGCAGGACGCTGCTGGCTGCGGCGATGATCAACCAGGTGCTGACCAGGACCGCGACCGAGAGCCTGACCGACGCAGTGCATTGCACGCGCAGGCGATGGTGAAGTGGTTGGCATCAGCTCGTGGTTTATAGGCAAGGTCGACCGCAGCACACCGGCTAATCCTGACCTGCATCTGATCATCGACAACTATGCCAACCACAAGCTCTCTGGCATTGATTCGCGGCAATTGGTTTGATCATAAACGGTGCAATAAAAAAATCGCGCTTTCGTATTTCATGAAAATGGTCCGTACACTGCGGTGGGGGACGCAGGCCCTTCTCGTGTCTGACTGCAGTGGTAGTGGCAGGGCGGTGAGAATACAACGGCTAGGTGGGCGGTGGTGGGTAATACCCCCTTCCGCTGTCTGACTGCCGCACGGGCGGTCTTCGGGGAATGGTGGCGATGGAGCGACGGGAGCGGATACGGGTCGAGGACCGGCCAGATCGGTTCATTGCGGCCAGTCAGCGGGTCGCGAACTATCGGTCAAGCAGAGCTTGATCCGTGATACCCGGCCTTATGTAGCAGCCGCCACCAGAGCGGAGCGCGGAAGGAGGGATATCCTCAAGCAGCCTCGCGTCAAGCGGTTTTGTTCAGCCGCGGATCGTAGAGCCATTTGCGAACCTTCGCGGCAGTGATCCGCGCGTTGTCCGAGTGCTGCGGGTTGATGAGGACATTGAATTCCTCCGGAACGATCACGGAGGGGACGACGAGGAGCGCGGATGTGCCCGAGCGTATCCAGTTCGTGCCGAACTCGATGCTCGTCCGCCCCGCTGGCTCGGCGTCCCAGCCCACCGGCAGGCTGGCCGAGCTCGTCATTTGCGCATTGGCCCAGACCTCGTCCGGGATCCTCACCTCAACGAGGTAACGGTTAAGGGGCAGGCCGCCGGCGTTCAGGTGGACCACCGTCTCCAAGCACGCCAGAGCCCGCGTTCTCGACGTATAGACGACAGCCACGCCCGCCGCGTTCCAGCGGCCTCCGGTCGCTTTTGCGCCGGCCCCCGACAGGTCGTCAGCATCAAAGGCTGGTGTGTCGGTAGCGATCCGCCAGACCGTCTGGCTCAAGCGTATGCCCCGCTCTGCAGCTGCGCGAGCGTCGTGGACACGAGGGCTTGGCCCTCCATGGTGTCCATGAGATCGATGGGCCGCGCCCCGCCCAGAGCGGGGACGGGATCCTTGAGCCAGCGGGACATCCATGCGGCGGCGTCGAAGCCTTCCGGATCGCCCGACTCCTGGATCACCGCCTCCAGCTGCCCCACGAGCCTGGCGAAGCCGATGACGCGCTCGCTTTCACTGGGCGACAGGGTCTGGTCCTGCTTCGCCTTCTTGTTGACGGTGGCGGGGGAGAGGTTCAGGGCCTTGAGGGCCGCGCCCTGTCCGATGGCGAGTTCCGCGATGATGCGCTTCGCCTCGGTGGCGCGGATGCCGTGCTTGATCATGCTGATGCGCTCGAGCGGCGATGCTCGATACACCGCGAGATATGAGAGCCCTTCTGGCTGGCGCTTCGCCGCGGCTGCGGGCACCGCTTGGGTCGAAGTTCTTGAACGGGACATGACCTGCTCCTTTGAGCAATTAGTATGCTCCCTCGAGCAGAGAAATCCAAGGTGCTCCGCACGATCGGCCATGTATTCCTGCGAGGATGCGGCGGCCCGCTTGTCCCTCAAGGCCGCGTTGACCGACGGGTCGGCCATCATCCATGTCCTTCTGATAAGAAAAGAATATCGTCCCCACGGCGTTAGCCCCTGACAAGATCGTTTTGGTGGCGGCTGCTACACAAGACCGCGAGATATCAAGGAATTCGACTACGCGCGGGCGGGCGGGATAGAGGAACACAAGAGGCGACGGGCGGAGGAGGCAGCGACATCCGCGACTAACACCTCTGGCGTTAGCGCGAGGCCTGCCTGCCCCTGCGACCAAGCTACGCTTGGCGCATCGCTGGCGGGGGAGGGATGGTGATAACGATCGGGGAGTGAACGGCGAGCGCGATTGAGCGCTTTGAGGACTGGACGGCCGGTGTCGAACTGGTGGACTATCACCAGGACGAGGAAGGGGGATTAACTGATGCTGAATTTATACCCTTTCATGGACATTCATCTCGCTCTACACCCATAGCATGAAGCTATCAGATTGGGCGAAACAGCAAGGCATCACGTACAAGACGGCATGGCGCTGGTTCAAAGCCGGTCGCCTGCCGGTGCCGTATACGCAACTGCCGACCGGGACCATTCTCGTCCAGCCGCCACAAGTGACGCCGGTCGGCTCTGTTGCGCTGTATGCGCGGGTATCGAGTGCCGACCAGAAGCCCGACCTGGAACGCCAGCTTGGCCGCTTAACGGAACAAGCCGTTCAGCAGGGCTTCGTGGTCTCCCGTTCCGTGTCGGAAATCGGCTCCGGTTTGAACGGGCATCGTCCGAAGCTGTTGAA
>JAJFBI010000607.1 GCA_020697385.1 Microvirga sp.
GACTTCGCACTCGAACTTCGCGTGCGGGTTGATCGAGCCGGGCTTGGCCAGCACCTGGCCGCGCTCGACCTCTTCGCGCTTGGTGCCGCGAAGCAAGATCCCCACGTTGTCCCCGGCCTGGCCCTCGTCCAGCAGCTTCCTGAACATCTCCACGCCGGTGCACACGGTCTTCACCGTGGGCTTGATGCCCACGATCTCGATCTCATCGCCCACCTTGACGATGCCGCGCTCGATGCGCCCGGTCACCACCGTGCCGCGGCCTGAGATGGAGAACACATCCTCCACCGGCATCAGGAAGGGCTTGTCGATCTCGCGCTTGGGCGTCGGGATGTAGGCATCGAGCGCCTCGGCGAGCTTGAGGATCGATTTCTCGCCCAGGTCGCCGGTGTCGCCTTCCAGCGCCTTGAGCGCCGAGCCGATCACCACCGGGGTCTTGTCCCCCGGAAACTCGTACTTGGAGAGGAGTTCCCTCACTTCGACCTCCACCAGCTCCAAGAGCTCCTTGTCGTCCACCATGTCCGCCTTGTTCAGGTAGACCACGATGTAGGGCACGCCCACCTGCCGCGCCAAGAGAATATGTTCCCGGGTCTGCGGCATCGGGCCATCGGCGGCCGACACCACCAGGATCGCCCCGTCCATCTGCGCCGCACCCGTGATCATGTTCTTGATGTAGTCGGCATGCCCCGGGCAGTCCACGTGCGCGTAGTGGCGCTTCTCGGTCTGGTACTCCACGTGCGCGGTGTTGATCGTGATGCCGCGCGCCTTCTCCTCCGGCGCCGCATCGATCTGGTCGTAGTTCTTCGCCTCGCCGCCGAACTTCTTCGCGAGGATGTGCGTCATCGCCGCCGTCAGCGTCGTCTTGCCATGGTCCACGTGCCCGATCGTGCCCACGTTCACGTGCGGCTTGGTGCGCTCGAATTTGCCTTTTGCCATATGTGGTGGCTCCTACTGAGGAGTTCTACTTCTTATCCTTGTCGTCGTCTTTCTTCATGATCGAGTCCGCGATGCTTTTCGGCGCCTCGGCGTAGTGCTTGAATTCCATGGTGTAGGTCGCGCGCCCCTGGGTCAGCGAGCGCAGCTGCGTCGAATAGCCGAACATCTCGTTCAGCGGCACTTCCGCCTTGATCGCCTTGCTGCCCGGCAGGTCGTCCATGCCCTGGATCACGCCGCGCCGGCCGGAGAGATCGCCGATCACGTCGCCCATCTTCTCCTCGGGCGTCTCGACCTCGACCGCCATGATGGGCTCGAGCAGCGTCGGCGTGGCCGCGCGCATGCCGTCCTTGAAGGCGAAGATCGCCGCCATCTTGAACGCGTTCTCGTTCGAATCCACTTCGTGGTACGAGCCGTCCGTGAGCGTGACCTTGGCGTCGACGACCGGGAAGCCCGCGAGCACGCCTTCCTGCCACGCCTCGTCCACGCCCTTCTTGACCGCCGGGATGAATTCCTTCGGCACCCGGCCGCCCTTGATGGCGTCGACGAATTCGTTGCCTTTACCGGGTTGCGGCTCGAGCTTGAACCACACGTGGCCGTACTGGCCGCGTCCGCCGGACTGCTTGACGAACTTGCCTTCGGACTCGAGCGATTTCTTGAAGGTCTCGCGGTATGCCACCTGCGGCTTGCCGACCGAGGCCTCGACGCCGAATTCGCGCTTCATGCGGTCGACGATGATCTCCAGGTGCAGTTCGCCCATGCCGGAGATGATGGTCTGCCCCGATTCCTCGTCGGTATGCACGCGGAACGACGGGTCTTCCTGCGCGAGGCGATTCAGCGCCACGCCCATTTTCTCCTGGTCGACCTTGGTCTTCGGCTCGACGGCCTGCGAGATCACCGGCTCCGGAAACTCCATGCGCTCCAGCAGGATGACCTTCTGCACGTCGCACAGCGTCTCGCCGGTCGTCACGTCCTTGAGGCCGACGCACGCGGCGATATCGCCGGCGCGCACTTCCTTGATTTCCTTGCGCTCGTTGGCGTGCATCTGCAGCAGCCGGCCGATGCGGTCCTTCTTGCCGCGCACCGGGTTGTAGACCGTGTCGCCGGACTTGAGCACGCCCGAGTAGGCGCGCACGAACGTGAGCTGGCCGACATAAGGGTCGGTCATGATCTTGAACGCGAGGCCGGCGAACGGCTCGTCGTCATTGGCGCTGCGCGTGGCCGGCTGGCCGGACTCGGTCTCGCCCTTGACCGGCGGGATGTCGAGCGGCGAGGGCAGGTAGTCGATCACGGCGTCCAGCATCGTCTGCACGCCCTTGTTCTTGAACGCGGAGCCGCACAGCATCGGCACGATCTCGTTGTTGATCGTGCGGATGCGGATGCCCTTCTTCACCTCATCGACCGACAGCTGGTTGGACTCGAGGTACTTGTTCATCAGCTCTTCATTGGCCTCGGCGGCGGCCTCGACCATCTTCTCGCGCCACTGCTTGGCCTCGGCGACCAACTCGGCGGGAATCTCGGCCTTCTCGAACTTCATCCCCTGGCTGGCCTCGTCCCAGTAGATCGCCTGCATGCTGACCAGATCGATCACGCCGAGGAACTTCTCCTCGGCGCCGATCGGCAGCTGGATGGGCACCGGGTTGGCCTTCAGGCGCGCCTTCATCTGGTCGTAGACCTTGAAGTAGTTCGCGCCGACGCGGTCCATCTTGTTGACGAACGCGAGGCGCGGCACGCGGTACTTGTTCGCCTGGCGCCATACGGTCTCGGATTGCGGCTGCACGCCGCCCACGGCGCAGAACACCATGCAGGCGCCGTCGAGCACGCGCAACGAGCGCTCGACTTCGATGGTGAAGTCGACGTGTCCCGGCGTGTCGATAATGTTGATGTGGTGCTCGGGATAGGAGAGGTCCATCCCCTTCCAGAAGCAGGTGGTCGCCGCGGAGGTGATGGTGATGCCGCGCTCCTGCTCCTGCTCCATCCAGTCCATGGTCGCGGCGCCGTCGTGAACCTCGCCGATCTTGTGGTTCACGCCG
>JAJFBI010000608.1 GCA_020697385.1 Microvirga sp.
CGGGTGGGCATGACGCAGTCGAACATGTCCACACCCCGGCGCACCGCCTCGACGATGTCATCCGGCGTGCCGACCCCCATGAGGTAGCGGGGCTTGGCGCCCGGCATGTGCGGCTCGACTGTCTCGATCATGCGCAGCATCACCTCCTGCGGCTCGCCCACGGCAAGGCCGCCGATCGCGTAACCCTTGAGGTCGAGAGCCGCGAGTTCCCTGGCGCTCTCGACGCGCAGCCGCTCCACTGCCCCGCCCTGGACGATGCCGAACATGGCTTTGCCCGGCTGCTCGCCGAAGGCCACCCGGCAGCGCTCCGCCCAGCGCAAGGAAAGGCGCATGGCCTTCTCGGCGACCTCGTCGGAACAGGGCAGCTTCACGCATTCATCGAGTTGCATCTGGATGTCGGAGCCGAGAAGACCCTGGATCTCGATGGAGCGCTCCGGCGTCAGCACATGGGTCGAGCCGTCGATATGCGACTGGAATGTCACCCCCGTCTCGTCGATCTTGCGCAGGGCCGACAGGGACATGACCTGGAAGCCACCGGAATCGGTGAGGATCGGATAGGGCCAGTTCATGAAATGGTGCAGCCCGCCGAGCCGGGCCACCCGCTCCGCGCCAGGGCGGAGCATGAGATGATAGGTGTTGCCGAGCACCACGTCGGCCCCGAGCGCCTTCACCTGATCGGGATACATGGCCTTCACGGTAGCGGCGGTGCCAACCGGCATGAAGGCCGGCGTGCGGATGACGCCGCGGGGCATCCGGATCTCTCCGGTGCGCGCCGCCCCGTCGGTCTTGTTGACGCTGAAGGTGAAGGTCTCGGTGGTCATTCAGAATCCTGCCTGAGAATAGGTCACCTTCCCGCGCGTCCCGCGACGGGGATGACATGAAGTATCAACGCCGAAACAGCAAACTCGCATCGCCATAGGAGTAGAATCGATAGCCGGTTTCGATGGCATGAGCATAGGCCGCCCTCATGCCATCCAGTCCTGCAAAGGCGGAAACCAGCATGAACAGGGTCGAGCGCGGGAGGTGGAAGTTGGTCATCAGCACGTCCACTGCCTTGAAGCGGTAGCCGGGCGTGATGAAGATGGCGGTATCGCCGGAGAAGGGCGCGATGGTGCCGTCCCCGCGGGCGGCGCTCTCCAGGAGCCTTAAGGACGTGGTGCCGACCGCCACGATCCGCCCTCCCCTGGCCTGCGCCTCGTTCAGAGCCTGCGCCGTCTCCTCGGAGACGGAGCCCCACTCCGCGTGCATCCGGTGTTCGCTCGTGTCCTCCGCCTTCACTGGCAGGAAGGTGCCGGCTCCCACATGGAGCGTCACGAAGTGCCGAGTGACGCCGCGCTCGTCGAGGCGGCGGAAAAGATCTTCGGTGAAGTGCAGGCCGGCCGTGGGAGCCGCCACGGCTCCCTCATCCCTGGCATAGACCGTTTGATAATCGTTCAGGTCCTTGCCGTCCGTCGGGCGTTTGCCGGCGATGTAAGGCGGCAGGGGCAGTTCTCCGAGGCGGGCGATTGCCTCGTCGAGGAATGCTCCGGCAAAGGAAAAGCGGAGCGTCACATCGCCCCCCTCGCCTTTCTCCTCCACCTCGGCATCGAGCCGCACAAGCTCGCAGGCCGTGCTCTCGGATGCCTCGCCGAAACGAATACGGTCGCCCACATTGAGCTTCTTGGCCGGCCGGGCGAAGGCGCGCCAGCGGTCTTCGCCTTCCCGCTTGTGCAGCATGATCTCGACGCGTGCCGCGGTTTCCTCACGAACGCGCAGACCGTAGAGCCTCGACGGGATGACTTTCGTGTTGTTGAGCACAAGAACGTCGCCCGGCTGCAGCAGATCCGGCAGATCGCGAACGATGCGATCCTCGAGCCCGGCCTCGGGACGTACCACGAGCATGCGCGCCGCATCCCGCGGCTCCACCGGGCGGAGCGCAATGCTGGTCTCGGGCAAGTCGAAATCGAACAGGTCGACGCGCATGGCTACTGTTTATCCTCCTCGTCATGGCCGCACTTGTTGCGGCCATCCACGTCTTAGAATGACCCAAGACGTGGATGCCCGGGACAAGCCCGGGCATGACGACAGAATGTTGGAAGACTTAAGCCGCGTCCGCCGCAACCTTCATGGAGACGATGCGATCCGGATCGCGCACGGGCTCGCCGCGCTTGATTTTGTCCACGTTGTCCATGCCTTCGGTCACCTTGCCCCAGACGGTGTACTGCTTGTCGAGGAAGCGGGCATCGTCGAAGCAGATGAAGAACTGCGAGTTGGCCGAATGCGGGGCATTCGTGCGCGCCATGGAGCAGGTGCCGCGCACATGCGGCTCGGCATTGAACTCGGCCTTCAGATCCGGCAGGTCGGAGCCGCCGCTGCCGGTTCCTGTCGGATCGCCGGTCTGGGCCATGAAGCCGTCGATCACCCGGTGGAAGACGACGCCGTCATAGAAGCCCTTGCGAGCCAAGGTCTTGATGCGCTCCACATGGCCTGGAGCGAGGTCAGGGCGCAACTCGATGACCACGCGTCCCTTTGTGGTTTCCATGATGAGGGTGTTTTCTGGATCTGCCATGTGATTCTCCTTGGAATGGCTTGTATTTAGGGGATGGGGTCGCCGGTCACTAGAGCAGAGGGCCAAATGTCAGTTCCGCTTCCCGGTGATGCGGACCTTCGGCTCCGCAGGCTTGCGTCAAAGGGTCTGTGATTTGTCTGTGGCCGGGGAGTCGACGAAGCGGAAGGTGAACGGACGACCGGCCACCGCCGCACCGAGCTTGTCCGTGAACGGCATGGGCGAGCAGCGCACCAGGGCCTCACGCACGGCCTGCGTGAAGGCCTCCCGGTTCGCTGCGTCCGGCTCGCCCTCCCGGTAGTGAGTGATCATGGGCTTGCCCAGCACCTCGCCGTTCCGCTTGAAGCTGATGCGGATCGTCACCGACTGGCCGGAATGGCGCACGCCCGCCGGGCGCCAGCAGGCCTGCATCGCGCGGCTCGGCGGCCGGATGATGCCGTTGAAGCTCTGCGGCAGGGACGGAGGAGGCTCGCGCCATTCGTCGGGATCGCCGAAAAGCCCCTGGGCAAGCGCCGGCATTGCCGGACTCAGGCCCAGGAGAAATATGGCGAGCGACGCTCCGTATGACCGCACGATGCGCATCACTTCGCGTCGGCGGCGAGCTGCATTTTCACGATCTTGTCCGGGCTCCGGACCATGCCGTTGGCGGCCGAATCGCCCTTCTTGATCTTGTCGACCACGTCCATGCCGGACACGACCTCACCGAAGAGCGTGTACTGGCCGGTGAGCGGGCCGCAGCCATCGTAGCAGATGAAGAACTGGCTGTTGGCCGAATCCGGGCTTTGGGACCGGGCCATGCCGACCGAACCGCGCTTGTACTGTGTCTTGGTGAACTCAGCCGAAATGTTGGGCAGGTCGGACTTGCCGGTGCCGGTGCCGGTCGGGTCACCA
>JAJFBI010000609.1 GCA_020697385.1 Microvirga sp.
GGGAGAAAGCCGTGGGAGCCATGCTCGTCACCTTCGCCGAAGGCGGACAGAACGTCCTTCGCCCCGGTCTCCTCACCGGCGACGCCGTGGCGGACCTCTCGCCTCGCTATCGGACCATCGCAAGCTTCCTTGCCGAGCACCCGACCGGCTGGGACCCGGAGATGGACGCGCCGGCTGGCCTTCCGACGCACCCTCGCGCGAACCTGCGCTTCGGGCCGCCGATCGATCCCGGCGGGCTCGTCTATGCGGTCGGGGCCAACTACCGCCAGCACGCGGAGGAGGCAGGCCTCAGCGTACCGAGCCAGCCGATCATCTTCAGCAAGGCCTATACCGCGCTCGTCGGGCCGGGCGAGCCGATCGTCATCCCACCGGTCTCGAACCAGCTCGATTACGAAGGGGAGATGGCGGTCGTGATCGGCCGGGATGCGACCCGCGTGTCACGCGACGAGGCCAAGACCTGCGTCGCTGGAGTCACCATCCTGAACGACACCACCGCCCGCGACCTGCAATGGGTCGAGCTCGGCAAAAATCGCATCGTCGACTGGTTCGCCTCGAAGAACCTCGACCGCTCGTCGCCGCTCGGACCGGGCATCGCGAGCATCCGGGCCGTTCCGGACCTGCACCGGCTCAGGCTCCAGACGACCCTCAACGGCAAGATCATGCAGGACGCCGATACCAGCCTGATGGTCTACGACACCTTCACCTTGATCGAGTTCATCACCGCGCGCGCAACCCTGCGCGCCGGCGACGTGGTGGCGACCGGCACTCCCTTCGGCGTCGGTGGGTTCCGCGAGATATTCCTCAAGCGCGATCTTTCGGTCTTCCGATACCGGCCGAGCAGGCGCCCGGAGCGCCGAATGGAGCGCAGCGTGACTTGGTCTAAGGCATGGCGGCCATCGGAAAGTAGCTTGGCAGCGCCGCTATCGCACAGGGAGGAAAGTCATGAAAAGACGAAGCTTCTTGATCGGCGCCACCGCTCTCGGCCTTGCAGGCCTGCCCCGTGGCGCGAGGGCCGCGAATCCCGTGCGCATCGGCGCTCTCTATCCGTTATCCGGCCAGGTGGCGAAGTCGGGCGAGGACACGCTCAACGGCATCCGTCTCGCCGTGGAGATCATCAACGGCACGCCGGCCGACATCGACCTGCCGCTCGCAAAGACTGAAGGCCTTCCGGGGCTCGGTGGCGCGAAGATCGAGATCGTCGCGGCGGATCACCAAGGCTCTCCCGAGATCGGGGCGGCCGAAGCGCAACGCCTCATCGAGCAGCAGAAGGTCGCGGCGCTGATCGGCGCCTTCCACAGCTCGGTCGCAGCCACCTCCTCACAGGTCAGCGAGCGGCTCGGGATTCCCTATATCTCGGGCGAGTCGGAGGCGACCTCACTCACCGAGCGCGGCTTCAAATACTTCTTCCGCACGACGCCCAACTCCGACACGCAGACCCTCGATTTCTTCACCTTCCTGAAGCAGATCCGCGAGAAGACGAACGCCAAGATCGAGCGCATCGCGGTCGTCCACGAAAACACGCTATGGGGCGAGAGCTTCCGCGATGCGGTGAAGAAGTTCATTGGGCAGTTCCCCGAGTTCACGATCGTCACCGACATCACGTACCAGCAGGGCACGGCCGACGTGACCAGCGAGGTGCAACGCCTCATCGCGGCACGGCCCGACGTCGTCATGCACGCCTCCTACGACGCCGAAGCGATCCTGTTCGCCCGAACCTACAAGCAGTACGGCTTCAAGCCGCAGGGCATCATGGCGATCGGAGCGGCGTTTGGCTCGAACGCCTTCCGCAGCGCGCTCGGCCCGGATGCCGATTACGTCCTCGTCCGCGACCATTGGTCGGCTGACCTCGCCGCGACGAAGCCGGTCATCGGCGTCGTCAGCAAGCTCTATAGGGAGCGTTACGGCAAGGACCTCGACGGGACGCCGGCCCGCGCTTTCACGGCCATGATGACGCTGGCGGACGCCATCAACCGGGCCGGATCGACCGAACCCGAGAAGCTCCGCACTGCCCTTGTTCAGACCAATCTCGGCGAGGCGGACACCATCATGCCTTGGGAGGGCATCCGGTTCGACAGCAAGGGGCAGAACGTCCTCACCCGCGGCATCTTCATCCAGACCCAAGGTGGAGCGCCGAAGACCGTGTGGCCGCTCGATCTCGCGCCCGCCAAGCTCGTGTGGCCGCGCCCGCGTTGAGAAAGCCGGCCTGAGCGGATGGCCCGGAGGCGGTCATGACGGAGACGCTGCTCATCCAGCTCCTCATCAGTGGGCTCGGGATGGGCTTCATCTTCGTTCTGATCGCCATCGGGCTCACCCTCATCTATGGCGTGATGGACGTGGTGAACTTCGCCCATGGCGAATTCCTGATGATCGCCATGTACGCAACTTATTTGGCGTTCTTCTTCTGGGGCGTCGATCCGCTGGTGACGCTGCCTTTCGTGGCGGCGCTCATGTTTGTCTTCGGGATCTGTGTCTATTACCTGCTCATCCGCAAGGTTCTGGGCGGGGCCATGCACGCCCAGATCTTTGCCACCTTCGGGCTTATGGTCTTCCTCCAGGCCGCCGCCCAATTCGTTTTCGGTGCCGACTATTACGCGGTCTCAGGGAGCTGGCTGTCGGGCGTAATCAGTGTTGGTGAGCTGACCCTTCTCCTACCTCATCTCGCCGCTATAACCGGCGCCTCGGTCGCGACGGCGTTCCTTTACTGGTTCGTTTTCCGCACGGGCCCGGGCCGGATGCTGCGTGCCGCAGCGCAGGACCGCGAGGCGGCGCTGACCTGCGGCATCAACGTTGACCGCATGTATGCGCTCGCCTGGGGCGTCGGCGCGGCCTGCGTCGGAGTCGCGGGATCGCTCCTGTCGAACTTTTACTACGTGTTCCCGCGCGTCGGGGCGATCTTCGTCCTGCTCGCCTACGTGACCGTGGCGCTCGGCGGTTTCGGATCGATCCACGGCGCCCTCATTGCCGGCGTGCTGATCGGCGTTCTGCAGGTTTTTACCGGTTTCTTCGTCTCCTCGCAGCTCAAGTTCGTGCCCGTCTATCTCCTTTATCTCGCGGTCGTCCTCGTCTGGCCGCGCGGCCTCGCTGGCCGCTCATGAGCACCAAGGCAGGCCGGGCGCGTCTGCAGAGACCGAGCCGGCTTGGCCTCGCCGCGCTTGTGCTCGTCCTCTTGGGCCTGGTGCTTCTACCGCAAGCACTGCAGGGCCGCTCTTTCGAGCTGCGGCTTCTTACCATCATCTTCCTGTACGCGATGCTCGGGCATGGCTGGAACATCCTCGGCGGCTTCGCGGGGCAGACCTCGATTGGCCACGGCGTTTTCTTCGGCCTCGGCGCCTACACCGCGACGGTTCTCCATCTCTGGCACGGCATCAACCCGTGGGTGGGCATGGTGGCCGGCGCAGCGGTCGCGGCCGCTTTCGGGGTAGCGATCGGCCTCCCCTGTTTTCGCCTGCGCGGGCACTATTTCGTCATCGCGACGCTAGTCGTCGCAGAGATCATGTACCAGCTATTCGCGGCCTGGGCCCTCGTCGGCGGTGCTTCGGGATTGTCGATCCCGGTCGCGGAGGCCGGCCTCGCAAGCTTCCAGTTCCATCGCGACAG
>JAJFBI010000610.1 GCA_020697385.1 Microvirga sp.
TGGAGCCCCGGCGGGAGCCCGCCGCAGGCTGGGGCCCGCCTTCCGGTGAAACCGGGTCAGTCGATGGCGGGGAGGGTCAGGCGAAAACACGATCCGGCGCCGGGGGTGGATTCGATCGAGATGCGGCCGCCCATCCCCTCGATTGCCTTGCGGCAGAAAGCGAGACCGAGGCCGTTACCCGGGTGTTCCCTGCCGTGCAGGCGTTGGAACACGCCGAAGATGCGTTCCTGAAAGGCAGGCGCGACACCCGGCCCGTTATCTTGCACGAGGATTTCCCATTCGCGATCCACCTGCCTCGCCGTGATGTGCACATGCGGCACGGGCGCCTCACAATAATCGATGGCGTTTCGAAGCAAATGGCCCATTACGCGGGCCAGGACGCCGAAGTCCCCCCGGACCAGCGGCAAGGCTCCATGCGTCACGATGGCGCCGCGCTGCACGATCCGGGCGTTGGCCGCCAGAATCGCCTGCGCGAGGACGGGCTCCATGGCCGTCGGAAAGGTTGGACGAACTCCCGCCGCCCAGTAATCC
This sequence comes from Microvirga sp., assembly GCA_020697385.1. GTDB lineage: Bacteria > Pseudomonadota > Alphaproteobacteria > Rhizobiales > Beijerinckiaceae > Microvirga. The sequence goes on from JAJFBI010000610.1 coordinate 532, forward strand.
AGCACATCGGCGACCAGAGACTGCATGCGGGCCGCTCCGGCCTGGATGTGGCCGAGGCAATCGGCGGCATCCGAGTCCCCCGCGCGCGCGTCGGCGAGCAACTGCGCATACGAAGTCACCTCACGAAGCGACTCGCAAAAGTCATGAGCGGCGAGGGAGACAAAGCGCTCGAAGCCGGCGTTGGCTTCGTCGAGGAGACTCTGGAGGTCCAGGCAGCGCTGCGATTCCGCCTCGAGCGCCTCGCGCAAGTGCGCGATTTCTGTCTTCGCCGTCTGTCTCTCGGGCTTACTCATCTTTCACCGTTCCCCGAGGCGGGGACGAATCGACGGCCCGCGGGCACGGTGAACTGGAAAGTAGCTCCCTGCCCAGCCTCAGATTCGACCCAGATCCGTCCCCCCTGCCGTTCCACGGCCCGCTTGCACAACGCCAGACCGATGCCCGTCCCGGGAATTTCGCGTCCGTGCAGCCGTTTGAACATACCGAACACGCGATCGAAGTGCTTGGGTTCGATCCCGATACCGTTGTCCCGCACGGCAAAGACCCATTCGGCGCCATTGCGATGCGCCGAGACATGGATGCGCGACGCGGCGCCGCTCCTGTACTTGATGGAATTGGAGATCAGGTTCTGAAAGAGCTGAACCAGCATGACCTCGTCGGCGGCGATGGTGGGCAGCGAATCGGAGGTCACGACGGCGCCGCTCTCCTGGATTGCCGTGTGCAGGTTGAGAATCGACTTGGCGAGAGCGGCGCCGCAATCGATGGGGACCGCGTCGACGAGCTGCCTTTCGGTGACTTCCCAATACGAAAGCAGAGCCTTCAGGAGGGCCTCGATGCGCAATGCGCCCTCGACCGAGAAGGAGATCAACCGGTCGGCGTCGGGTCCCAGCCTGCCGGCGTACTCCTGCTCGAGCAGTTGGTTGAAGTTCACGACCATGCGCAGGGGCTCGTGCAGATCATGGGCGAGGGCATACGCGAAGTGGTGCAGCTCGACATTGCTGGCGCGGAGCGCGTCCTCGGCCTGCCGGCGGTCGGTGGCGTCCTCGATGGCGAGAAGGATGGTCCGCGCCTGGGCGTTGGGATTGAAGACCTCGGCGGCGTTGAGCAGCATAACCTTGCGCCCGACATGCTCGAAGTCGTGGGTGACTTCGAAATCGCGGAATGCGGAATGGGTGGGCAGGATGCTCTCCAGCAGCTCGCGCAGTTTTGGGATGTTCCACTGGCCGTTGCCCAGATCGTAGATCAGGCGGCCCTCGGTCTCGGCGACCGCCGCCTGGAACGTCTCGTAAAAGCTCCGGTTGGCTTTCAGGACTTCGAGATTCTGATTGAGGATCACCAGCGGCTCGCGCACGGTTTCGACGATGGCCTCGGCAAAATCGAGGCCCCGCTTGGCGGCGTCGATATCGATGAGCATCAGCACGGCGCCGTCCGTCCGGCCATCGGGACCCAGGGAGGGCAGAATGCGGAGCGAGTACCAGCGCCCGTGGGGGTCGCGGACGTCGCGCGGCTTGCGGTCGCCGCCCTCCATGGCATTGAGCAGCAGGCGGCGCAGGTCGGGAAGGTCCATTTGCGGCTGGAGATCGGTGATGGGGCGTCCGACATCGGAGGCGATCAGGTTCAAGGCCGGCTCGATGGCGCGGGTGAACCGCCGAATGCGGAGATCGCGCCCGACCATGATCAGGGGGATGCTGATACTCTCGAGGAGGTTGGTCAGGTCGCGGTTGACGTGGTTGAGCTCGCCGTTGCTGATCTTGAGGTGCTCGTTGAGGGTGTTCAGCTCTTCGTTGGCCGATTCCAGCTCTTCCTGGGCGGTCTCCAGCTCCTCGTTGCCGGCTTGCGCGACTTCGTTGGCCGCGCGGAGCTCCGCCAACGTGGTGGCCTTGTCCTCGACGATCGACTGCAGGTACTCGCGGGCCCCGGTTAGCTCGCGCCGCAGGCGGGCAGTCCCGCGGCCGGCGGGGACTGGCGGGCTGAGCTTCCTCCGCGCATTTCCGCGGGTGGTGACGTCCTCGAACTGAACCAGGAAGTAAGGCTGCGTGCCTGAGGCGAGCGGCGTCACCTTGATGATCACATCCGTCAGGGCGCCGCCGGACTCGAAGCGGAAGCCCTCCTGCACGGAATCACGGTTGTGCTTCCGCGCTTCGCGAAAAGCCTTGGCCAGCCCGGCGATCAGACCCTCGCGCGCCATCTTGAGGATGCTCTGCGTCGGCGCACCCGGAGAAAGCTCGAGGTACGGAGCGGTGCGCCCGCGGACCTGCACGACGTTCAGATCGTTGTCGACGACGGCGCCGGGAGGAGCGTGCTCTGCCAGCACCAGCCGGTCGGCCTCGAGCTGCGCATGCAGACGCGCGCGCCCGCCTGCTGCCGGCTCCTGGCGGCCGATGTGGGCGCGCCGGCCTTCTCCGAGAGGCGCCGTGGGGAACCTC
>JAJFBI010000611.1 GCA_020697385.1 Microvirga sp.
CTCAGCCGAGCAAGCTTCTCATCGATGGGCGTTGATCCGCATTCGCAGGACTCAATTTCTACGAGCCGCCGAGCGAGCGCGCGCTCGAGATCAGTCGGGTCGGCGCACCAATCCAGATCGTTGGTGTTGGCGTCTATCATCAGGCCATCGAAGAGATGCATCGCGCGCTTCCTCCCTCGTTAATCGTACAACGCGCGCCTCATGGACCGGTTCGCCGAGCCTCACAGGAGCCGCAGGACGCCCGTTCTCGCGCGGGGCCATAAACCTACCCGCCGGCCCGAGAAGCGCGCCACGGGGCACGCTAGGGCCCGGCCTTTTTCGCCTTCATCCGAGCGCCCCTCCCGGGGCGCACCCTGAACCGCGTCCTAGCGGAGGGGGACGAAGCGGAAGGTGAAGTGCGGCCCTATGGCGTAGCATACCCGCTCGTGCTTCACTGCCGTTGAGAGCAAGGTCCGCTTGCGCGGGAGGGACCATGAGGCGGCGGACGTTCATTGCGGGTCTTCCCATCGGGCTCGCCTCGGGGGCACTCTCGGCACGCGCTCAGACCAGTCGGCCGCGCATTCTCTGGCTTTCAACTGAGGCGCAACCCGACCCGTTCGTAGAGGGCTTCCGTGAAGGGCTGCGGAACCACGGCTATGTTGACGGCCAGAATGTCGAGATCGACCTGCAATACGCGCCCGGCAATCCCGGCGCGCTGCAAGCCGCCGTGGGCAGTCTTATTAGAACTCGACCTGATCTCGTCGTGTCGAGCGGGCCTGCCATTCGAGCCTCGCGGCTCCTGAAAGACGTGCCGGTCCTGTTCGCGATCAGCGGCGATCCAGTTGAACTCGGCATAGCACAAAGCCTCTCCCGGCCCGGCGGTAACTTCACGGGCAGCACCTTTATGTCCCGCGACATAGCGGGCAAACGAGTAGAGCTCTTCAAGGAGCTAGTTCCAGAAATTCGCAGACTTGCTGTCCTTTCAAATACGGATCACCCCGGCGAGCGATCCGAATGGCGGGCGACCGAGGAGGTTTCGCAGGCGCTCGGCATTACGTCGCTTTACGTCCCGTTTACAGGTGCGGGCGACATCGACCGGGGCCTGATGGCGGTTCGAGACGCGCGCAGCGACGCCATGCTGGTGTTTCCGGAAGGGGTCACGCTCGTGAACCGGGCCAAAATCGCCGGGTTTGCGATGGCGCTCGGATTGCCTTCAATGTTTGGCTGGCGGGAATACTGTGATGCGGGCGGTCTGATGAGCTACGGCGCGAACCAGCGTGCCACTCACGCTCGGCTTGCAGATTATGCGAGCCGGGTTTTGCGTGGCGCAATTCCGGCAGACCTTCCGATTGAGCAGGCGAGCAAGTTCGAGCTCGTCATCAACGGCCGCACGGCAAAGTCGATTGGCTTTCCGGTCTCACCCACCCTCCTCGCCCGCGCCGACGAGGTGATCGAGTGAGGCGCAGAGCGTTTCTCGCGGCACTGAGCAGTGCGTTGGGTTGGTCGCCAGACTCGTTTGCTCAACAGCCGACGCACGTTCGGCCCCGGAGGCACCACACAAGCGCGGCCAACTTTAAAAAATTGGACGCCCGCGGCGCCTCGGGCTTAACGGCTTAGGCTGTGCGAAACATAGGTGCGAAAAGGAAGGCGCATTTCCATGCCCATTTATGGCTACGCGCGGGTCTCGACCGACGGTCAGACGCTGGACGGCCAGATCACCCACCTTAAAGGCCGCCGGTGCTGAGAAGGTCTTCCGCGAGAAGATCAGCGGCGCTCGGCCAGACCGACCCGAGCTTGCCCGCATGATGCGTGCGCTTGGTCCGGGTGATCGCGTCATGGTCACGCGCCTAGATCGGCTCGCCCGCTCGACCGATACGACCACCCCCCATGGCCGCCTAATGCTGACGGTCCTTGGTGGGCTGGCCGAGTTCGAACGCGAACTGATCCGAGCGAGGACCGGTGAGGGTCGGGAACGGGCGAAGGCGCGAGGGGTACGCCTCGGACGCAAGCCGAAGCTGACGCCGCACCAGCAGCGCGAGGCACTGGCCCGCCGTGACGCCGGAGAGCCGGTGACGGAGATCGCGAGGTCCTACGCCGTGCATCACGCGACGATCTCGCGCCTGAGCTGCCCGTGGGCGGCGTGAAGCTACACGGGAGCGAGGAGCTTTTAGGCTCCGGGCGTCCGATACTTGATCGATGAGGCCTTCTTCAGGGCTGCGAGCGTTTCATCAACGGTCAGCAAAACAGTCGTCTGGACGGAGCTCAGCGCGCCGCCAGCGCCGATGGCGAGCGCCGTCGCGGCCATCGAGACGTTATCTGGAGCCTCCCACAAAGTGTATCCGTCGTAGTCGCCGAAGGCATACCAGAAACCGTGTAACTTTCCGCCGACCCCTTCGATGTACTCCTTTGCTGCCTCTCGGCGATCCGCAGGGTTCTGAATGAGCTTGGCCCATGTTTCCGGCGTGTAACTGAACCGCGTGAGATATAAGGGCATAGCTCCTCCTCCTTTGTTCGTCCCGTGGAGCGTTCTCAAATGTCCGATCAGCGTAGCGTGCCATTGCCCCCTCTGCGCTACAAGCCAGTCTGCGATAGGCATTGGTCAGAGGCACGCGGCCTAGGAGCCCCACTCGCCCGATGATCGTAGCCGGCGCGCAGCGCGCCTTGTCCTAGCCGCTCGCCCACGCGCATGCTCTACTGAGGTGGCGAGAGCAGGTCCGCTTTCGCGGGAGGTGCTTATGAGGCGGCGCGAATTTGTCGGTGGCGCGGTGACATGGCTTGTCGCGGCACGGGCGCAGCCAACTGAGCGGATGCGGCGCATCGGTGTTTTGGTTGGCCTCGCTGAAAACGATCCGGAGATGAAACAGCGCCTCGCCGCATTTCGAGAGGGGCTTGAGAAGCTTGGATGGTCGGAAGGCGGCAATGTGACAATCGACTATCGCTTTGCGCCCGCCGGCACTCAGGCGCACTTGCTCGC
>JAJFBI010000062.1 GCA_020697385.1 Microvirga sp.
GCCGCGCCGGCCGCCTGGCGGCGGTTCTTGCCCTTTAGCGCGGGATCGACCGCAAGCCGCACCGGCTCCAGGATCGTCACGGTGACCTTGGGCCACCAGCGCCGCGCCCCGCCCATACCGTGCTCGGGCCAGGAGGCAACTGCCCCGACGCCTTCACTTGCGGCAAGTTGGCCCCACCGCCTTCCTCAGGCTGCGGCGCCGTGCTCAAACGTCATAGCCCTCTCGAAAACTCCGATCCGGTAGCGAAGCCCTAGGGGATCATCGCTGGGCTTCATCCATTGCAGCCTGGCGCCGGAGCTTTGGGACCTAACCCTATCCACTCCCGCCAGCTGCCGGGGCGCGTGGAAAGGGCGTATGAGCGGAGTGATCAGGGGAGGCAGCTCGAGGTCAATCGCCAATCGGTTGCTGCTCGGTAGGCCCGTGGAGTTCTATCAACATCGCCCTGAGCCTACGTAGCTTTGGAGCTGATTTACCGAGCTTTTGCGTCGCCACAAGCGTGGCCAGACAATCCAGGACAAAAAGCTGGCCGTATCTGCTTCGGTGCGGAATTTGGAAGTGCCGCTCATGATCGAGAATATCGAGAGCCAGCACGATGCAGCTCGCGTTCGCCAGAGCCGAGTTTGGTCGTGTGACCGAAATGACCGTCGCCCCGAGCTCGCGAGCCGCTTCTGCACTGTCGACCAATGATCGGGGTTGGCCTGTCACCGAGAAGATCAGGACGGCGTCTTCCGGCTCGCATAGGCCCGATGCTAATCTCTGCCGGTAGGCATCGGCGATGGCTATTGCGTGGATATCGTAGCGGAACAGCCGGTTCTCGGCCTCGGCCGCGATGTTTGCGGAACTCCCGCCAACGCCGAAGCAGAAAACGCGCGGCGCCGAAACAATCGCCGAAGCGGCTTTCTCAAGAGCGCTCGGGTCACGTTGCTCAAAAGCGTAGGCGAGGGCCTGAGCGGAGGCATCATAGACCTTAATCGCGACCTCCTCGGCGGTCCTGGGAGGAGTGTCGTGATTGGGAAAGACAAACATTCGCTCGATGGCGACGTCCTGCGAGATCCGTCGCTTGAGCTCTGGGAAACCGTCGCACCCAAGACGCCGGGCGAGACGCAGAACAGTCGGCTCGCTGGTTTGCGCTACCTGCGCAAGATCCTTGATCGAAAGCCGGGTCGCGGCATCCAGATCGGCAAGGATGATATTGGCTACCCGACGCTCGGCCTTGCTAAGCCCGTTCAATCCATCGCGGATACGATCAAGCACGCTCACTGGAACACGCATCGATTCCTCGCGTGAATTCGAGGGGTGGCCCCTAGCGCCGCATTCTCGAGAGCCGCCCAACCTTCGATGCGGACCTCAGCTTGGACGTAATTTTATTAGAGCATATCCTCGATGCCTATCCCTTCTTGACCTCTGTCAGATCGGCCGGCCTGCACAGCCTCCTACATGCCAATCGGTGTTGCAAAACTACGTTTTCGGGCTAACCTTTCCTGGGCCCGGCGCCGCCGGCGCGCGAGAAGAGGGGAGGCGCTGTCATGACCGGGATTACACGGCGTAAGTTCGGGACGAGTTTCGGAGCCGGCCTATTTGCGGCCGGTGTGGCGTCTTGGCTCGCTCCTTACGAGGCGCGAGCTCAGTCGGGCGGCACGAAACGGGTTACGCACGCCATTTCCGCCGGAGACATCAGCTCGCTCGACCCGACTCTCGCCTGGGTCTCCGCTGAGGTGCCGATCAACACCGTGGTGATGGAAGGCTTGGTCTCGTATCCACCGGGCACGATTTCGACTGAGTTCGTGCCTGCGCTAGCGGAACGCTGGACGGTTTCGGAGGACGGCCGGACTTACACGTTCATGCTACGCAAGGGCGTGCAATGGCACCACAATTTCGGTGAATTCACCGCCGACGACGTGAAGTTCTCGCTCGACCGATACCGCGACCCCAATGTGTCGCCATGGTCGTCGAGCTACGTCAATGTGACGGGAATCGAAGTTGTCGATCCGCATACGGTCAAAGTCAGCCTCAAATCGCCCGACCCGTTCTTCCTTGCCTCGGTCGCCACCGATACGGAATCCGTCGGGTTGATGGTGTGCAAGAAGGCTTTCGAGACCAGGGGTGCGTCTGCCATGCGCCTCAGCCCGGTCGGCACCGGCCCGTTCAGCTTCAAGGAATACGTGCCGAAGGACCGCGTCGTGATGGTGCGCAACGATGGCTACTGGGCCGGCAAGCCGCATCTCGATGAGGTAGTCGTGCGCTTCATGCCGAGCTCCGCTGCGCGTGAGCTTGCACTGCGGACCGGCGAAATCGACAGCATCCGTGCCGCGCTCGACGGACAGGTCATCGACCGTCTGACCAAGCAGGGCTTCCTCATTGACAGCAAGGGACCCGAGATCAATTGGTGGCTTCACGTGAACACCCGTATGAAGCCTCTCGACGACATCCGCGTTCGCAAGGCGATCAGCCTTGCCATCAACGGCGCGGACTTGCGCACCCTCCTTGGGCCGGTCGCCACGCCCGCCATCGCCATGGTGGGCCTATCGTATTTCGGAGCCGCGCCGCCCGAGGCCTTCCCGGAGGCTCTGCGCCGCCGGCACGACCCGGAGACGGCGAAAAAGCTGCTGGCGGAAGCGGGCCACGGCGGCGGACTCAAGCTGAGCATGGTGATCAGCGAGCGGGACGACTACCGCCAAATGATGGTGCTCATGCAGGACCAATTGAAGCGGGTCGGCATCGAGGTCGAGCTCAACAAGGTCGACCACGCCTTTTACCACAGCCAGATTGTCAAGCACGTCAATCCGCTGATCCTGTTCGGAGACATCACCTACCCGAACACAGAGATACTGCTCACGCGCGCCTTCCGGACCGGAGCGACGCGCAACTTTTCCGGTTTCAGCGATCCTGCCTTCGACGCGCTTCTCGACAAGATCGCGGCGAGCCCGAGTCTCGATGAGCGGCGGTCGCTCCTGCATCAGGCGCAGCTAGCCGTTGCGGAGCAGGCGATTCTCGTGCCGACAGTGTTTACCGGGCAGCCTCTCGTCCGCAACAAGCGTGTCGATCTCGGCTATCAGCTGAAATCGTCGCTCGCCCTGGAGTATCGTTATACCCATTTGGCGCGCTTGGCGTCCTGAGCCGGAGCGATGCTTGCGATAGGGCCGACGATTCTCGTCGGTCGGTTGCTACGAGCCATCGTCACGCTGTGGCTTGCGGTCAGCGCGGTGTTCCTGGCGTTGCGGACCATTCCGGGCGACGCCGCCGATGCGTTGATGGGCCAGCAGATGAGTGCCGAAGGCGTCGCTCTGCTGAGGCGGCAGATGGGCCTCGATCAGCCGCTGATCGTGCAATACGCGTCTTTCATGGGCGATGTGTTGCGCGGCGACCTCGGTCTCTCACTCGCTCTCGGCAAGCCGGTGTCCGAGCTTATCCTGCAGGTCGCGCCGTTCACCGCGGTTGTCGTGATCGGGTCCCTGTTGATCGGCGCCGGCATCGGTGTGCCGCTTGGGATCGCCGCTGCCAAGCGGCGCAACTCGGTCGTCGACGTTCTCGCGCGGATCTTCTCCCTGACAGGTCTGGTCATACCCGGTTTCGTCATCGGCATCCTGCTGATGATCCCGTTCTCGGTCTGGCTCGGCTGGTTTCCGGTCGTCGGCGGAGGCGACATTCGTGACCCTCCAAGCCTCGCCTATTTCGGCGTCTTGCCGTGCCTCGCCGGCGGGCTCGGCATGGCCGCTTACCTGACGCGCTTGACGCGATCTATCGTGCTCGACCTGCTGCGCGAGGACTTTGTCCGCACCGCTCGCGCGAAGGGCGCCTCGGAAGCCGTGGTGTTCTACAAGCACGTGCTTCGCAACGCGCTTGTGCCGATCGTAACGCTCCTCGGGCTCTACGCGGTCGTCATGATCGGCGACTCTATCGCGATCGAAATCGTCTTTTCGCGCCCCGGCTTCGGACGCCTGATCATGGGCGGCATCGCGCAGCGCGACTACACGGTCTTGCAGTCGGTGCTGCTCGTCTACGTGCTCATCGCCATCGCGATCAATTTCCTCGTCGATCTTCTCTATGTCTGGATCGATCCACGCATCCAGCTAACCACGTGAGCGCATGACAACGATCGGCATCGAGCTCTTGGCAGCCAAACCCGCGCCGGCCTCGCCGCGCAGGCAGGCGCTGCGCGCTGCGCTCGGCAATCCCATCGGCGCAATCGGCGCCGCCGGGGCTGTGGTGCTCCTGTTCGCCGCCGCGTTCGGCCCGTCGCTCGCACCCTATGATCCCCTCGACCAGAATATCTTGGTCCGCTTCGCCGAGCCGAGCGCTCAGCACTGGCTCGGGGCCGACGAATATGGCCGGGACATGTTCTCGCGGATTCTTTACGCGAGCCGCGCTTCGATCCTGATCGCATTGAGCTCGGTCGCGGTGAGCCTTCTCATCGGGGTCGCCCTCGGCGTGGTCGCTGCCTACCGCGGTGGCGTTCTCGATGCTCTGCTCTCCGAGGCGGCGAACATCCTGTTGGCCTTTCCGACAGTCGTGGTCGGTATTCTCGTCCTCGTCTCGCTCGGACCTGGATCGGCGAACGTGGTCGTGGCGCTCGCCATCTCATTCATCCCGCGTTTCATCCGCCTCGCTCGCGCGGAGGCGCTCTCGATCATGCAGCGCAACTTCGTCGAGGCGGCACGCGCGGCTGGCGCGTCGGGCCTGAGGATCATGGCCCGACATATTGTTCCGAATGTAATCGGCACCGCAATCGTGAGCGGTGCGCTTTGGACAGCTACGGCCCTGCGGGCGGAGGCCACCTTGAGCTTTCTTGGTCTCGGAGTGCCGCTGCCCTGGCCGAGCTGGGGCAATCTCGTCGCGGACGGTATGCCAAACATGTTCAGCAATCCCGAACTCGTTCTTTATCCCTGCCTCGCGATCGTGTTTGCGGTCGTCTCATTCAACATGCTCGGCGACGCTCTGCGCGATTATTTCGACCCGCGCCTGGCCGGCCGCTGACGCCAGCACTCCAAACGAAAGGATCGATCATGCCGGCAAGTGCGCTTCCCGCTACGAAGGAATCGCTCCGGGACAGCCTCTTCGACGTGTTCTCCGAGGACGAAATACTGCGCATCACTACGGACATCCTAGCAATTGAGTCGCACCGCGATGCGCCGGGCCACGAGACGCCCGTCGCCATCCACATTCGCGACCTCTTGCGCCGAGAGGGCATCCAGGCGGAGCTGAAGGAAGTGCGGGACGGGCGCTGTAACGTGATCGCTGTTCTTCCCGGCCCTGGCGGCGGGCAACGTCTCATGTTCAACGGACACATCGACACGGTTCCGCCGGGGGACATGAAGCGCCCGTTCGAGCCTCACATCATTGATGGTAAGCTCTACGCCCGGGGCGCATGCGACATGAAGGCCGGCGTCGCGGCGCAGCTTTATGCGATGATTGGGCTGAAGCGCGCCGGTGTTCCGCTCGCCGGCGATCTCATCTTTACGGGTGTGATCGCGGAGGAGGACGGAACAAGCCTCGGGACGCTCGACGTCATCGCCAATGGCCCCGAAGCCGATATGGTCGTAGTCGCCGAACCGAGCGATCTCGAGGCGATCGTCGCCCATAAGGGCTTTGACTACTACCGAATTGATGTTGAAGGCGTATCAACTCATTCGAGCCGCCCAACAAACGGTGTCAGCGCGATCTACAAGGCTGCGCGGATCATCACCGCGATCGAGGAGAAGCTCGTGGTTCGCGCGGAGCGGCGCTCGCACCCGCTCCTGGGATCCGCCTCGCTCAATGTCGCCGCGGTGATTGGCTATGCGCGGAACGAAGCGACCACGGCGCTGCGTCGGGGCCCCGGCGATAAGCCGCCCGGCGCCGTGGTGCCGGACGTCTGCACGATCTATCTTGATCGCCGGCGCATCCCGGGAGAAAGCCTCGAATTGGTTGAAGCCGAGTTCGAAGAGCTCCTCAATGAGCTCCGTCAGGACGACGATCAGCTTGTTGCGCAGCTCCACTTCACCCCAGCCTGCCCGGAACTTCACTCCCATCCTCCGCTCGACACCGACCCGGACCATCCGCTCGTTCGTGAGTGCTTGCGGATTGCCTTTGAGGAGGCCGGAATCGAGGCGCGACCGAAGGGGGTCCCGTTCTGGTCGGACGCGGCGCTCTTCAACTCTATGAGGGGTATCCCGTCGATCGTATTTGGCCCAGGGCACATCGGCTTCGCGCATTCAGATCGGGAGTTTGTGCCCGTTCATGAGCTCCTCAAGGCGACCCGGATCAATGCAGCTCTTGCCGCTTCCCTCCTCAGCGGCTGAGATATGGCCGGAACGGTCTCGCCCCTTCTCTCGGTTCGTGATCTGCGCGTCACCTTTCCAAGTGGTGGCGGGCGCTTTGCGGCTGTCGACGGGGTGAGCTTTGACGTCGCACCTGGTGAGACCGTCTGCATTGTAGGAGAGTCGGGCAGCGGCAAATCCTTAACCGCGCTTTCGATTCTCGGTCTTGTCGAGGAGCCCGGTGAGGTCAGCGGCTCGATCAAGTTCGAGGGCAGCGAACTTACCGAGGCGCCGCTATCCGAGTTGCGGCGAATCCGCGGCGGCCAAATCGGCATGATCTTCCAAGAGCCGATGACGTCGTTGAACCCGCTCTTCACGGTCGGCGAGCAGATCGGTGAAGCCCTACGTATCCACCAGAAGCTCGGACGTCGCGAAGCGCGCGAGCGGGCTATCGAGCTCCTTCATCGAGTTGGAATTCCGGGCCCGCGAGAGCGTGTCGATTATCACCCGCACCGCCTCTCAGGCGGCATGCGCCAGCGCGCCATGATTGCTATGGCCGTGGCGTGTGGGCCGGCGCTTCTCCTCGCGGACGAGCCCACGACCGCGCTCGACGTCACGATCCAAGCCCAAATTTTAGACCTGCTGGCCCGCCTTAAGGAGGAGACCGGCATGGCCATGGTGCTTATCACCCACGATATGGGCGTTGTTGCGCGAGTCGCCGACCGCGTTGTCGTGCTCTATGCCGGCCGTGTCGCCGAGAATGCGTCCGTAGACAACCTGTTCGCCGCACCGGGGCATCCCTATTCCTCCGGCCTCCTCGCCTGCATCCCGAGCATCGCCGACGAGCGCGAGACGCTCGAGGTGATCGAAGGGATGGTGCCTTCGCCAGCTGACATGCCACGCGGCTGCCGATTCGCGCCCCGTTGCCGTCTCGCCCGCGGCGTATGTGAGGCTGCTCCGCCGTCGCTTTATCCAGTAGCGCCTGGCCACTGGGCCGCTTGCTTTGCCCATGACCCTAGGCTCCGAAGCGATTTCAGCGCTTCCCCGACCGCACGTATCCGGGCGGAGGATGGACGATGAGCGTATCGCCGCCTCTTCTCGAAGTCGCCGGGCTCACCAAGCATTTCGGGATGAGCGCCGGCTGGTTCGGCTCGGGCCAGCCGCCCTTGCGCGCCGTCGACGGCCTGGCCTTCACAGTCCGGCGCGGCCGCACCCTCGCGCTGGTCGGCGAGTCCGGCTGCGGGAAGTCGACCACGGGCCGCCTTCTGCTACGGCTCATCGAGGCCACCGCCGGCTCAGTTCGCTTCGATGGTGTCGAAGTGCTCTCAGCTGCCGGTGCCGAATTGCAAGCGCTGCGCCGACGCATGCAGATCATCTTCCAGGATCCCTATTCTTCGCTCGATCCGCGCATGACTATCGGCCAGATCCTGGCCGAGCCTCTTGCAATTCATGCTATCGGAGGTCGCGCCGAGCGCCGCGACATGGTTCGCGCCATGTTGTCCGCAGTGGGCCTCGCACCGGAATATGCGGATCGCTACCCGCATAGCTTTTCTGGCGGCCAGCGGCAACGGATCGGGATTGCCCGCGCGCTTGTGCTCGCTCCGGAGTTTGTTGTCTGTGACGAGCCGGTCTCTGCCCTGGACGTCTCGATTCAGGCGCAGATCGTGAATCTGTTGAAGAATTTGCAACGAGAGCGAGGGCTCGCTTATTTGTTCATCTCGCATGACCTCAGCGTCGTGAAGCACATTTCCGACGAGGTCGCGGTCATGTATCTCGGCCGCATCGTCGAGATCGCCGAGAAGGGCCGGCTCTATACCGCACCGCAACATCCCTACACCCGGGCGCTGCTGTCGGCGATCCCGGTTCCCGATCCGAGAAGCCAGCGGCGGCGGATGGTGCTTGCCGGCGAGCTTCCAGATGCCCGTCGCCCGCCGTCCGGCTGCCGCTTCCGCCTCCAATGTCCTTTCGCCCAGCCGATTTGCGCGGAAGCCGATCCCCCGCTCGCCCCCATCGCTTCTGATCACGCCGTCGCGTGTCATTTCGCCGGGCGTCTCTCCTCGATTGAGGCGTTCCCCACCACTCAAACGGCTGCGGCCGGAGCCGTTGAACCCGCCCCGAGGCCTTTTCCATCCTCCCCTCGTATGGAGATTCATTTATGAAACGCTTCATTGGTGACCGCCTGCCTGTTCCTCTCACTCCCGCCGTGCAGAGCGGGAATTTTCTGTTTCTCTCTGGCCAAGTGCCCACTCGACCGGACGGATCGATCCCCGATGGAATTCAGGCGCAGACCAAGCTCGTGCTTGAAAAACTCGCCGCCCTTGCAAAGGAGGCCGGTTTTGATCTGCGCGATGTGGTGAAGACGACAGTATTCCTGCGCGACATGAAGGATTTTGACGCAATGAACGCCGTCTACAGCAGTTTCTTTCCCGAGAACCCGCCGGCCCGATCCTGTGTGCGAGCAGAGGTGGCGATCCCGGCGGACGTCGAAATCGAGGCCATAGCCATGAAGAGTGCAGGATAGGATTGGTTACGCCGACGCGGATCGCTGATTAGGCGGATGCTGGAGAATGCCATGAACTACGAAGAGGTCAGAGATTTCTACATAAGCCGCGGATTCGGTGGACGGGTCGGCTTCGGGACTGATCCCGCTATCGTGGTCATCGACATGGCTCGGTCTTGGCTGGATGAAACTTCGCCGCTCGGCTCGCGCAACGTTGCAGGTGTGATGGAACCCATTCTCGAAATTCTCTCAACCTCCCGCAAGGCCAGCCTGCCGATCTTCTTCACCACGATGGCCTTCGACCCGAATGGAACGGAAGCCGCAGGTCCGGTCGGGCGCAAGCTCCTGCACAGTTCGGACCAGCGCGCTCTCGAGCGGCACAGTGGTTTGACCGATCTTGATCCTCGCCTGGAGCGTCGGCCTGACGAGATCCTGATCGAGAAGCAACGGGCTTCAGCATTCTGGGGAACGCCCTTCCAGGCTTATCTCACGGCTCGTAAGATCGACACGCTCATCGTAACCGGATGCAGCACGAGCGGGTGCGTCCGCTCCACTGCCGAGAGTGCCCATAACGTCGGGCTTCATACGATTGTCGCTAGGGAGGCGGTCGGGGACCGGTCGCCAATCGCTCACGAGTGCAACCTGATCGATATCGACATGCGTTTTGCGGATGTCGTGTCGACGCGCGAAATCTTGGACTACATCAAGCAAAGGCCATCCCGGCGCACTTTTACAGAAGAGCTCCTGAAAGAACAAAGATCTGTTTCGGCGTAGTCACCACATTCACATGCGGGTAGTGGCGGGCCGCATGGAGCCCGCCACGTGTTAGCTGGTCTAGTGAATCGATGGTGCGCGCTGCGCTTCGGAGAGGGCCAGCGAAATCGTGGGGCGTAGTCGCCTCGAAGAGTGCCAAGAACTGCTGGAACCCCGGGCCCAGCTGCGCTTGCAGGAACTTCACGCTATCCCGAGCACCCTCAAGCATTCTCCGCTGTTCTGAGGCGGACTGCCTGCCCACGCCTGAAATCTGAGCACACGCCTTCGCTTTGTGAGCATCCGGTGATGGCCGCCTTGCGGAGTGGTGTTCTTGGCGCTGAGAACAGTGCGTATGGACGGTCATACGCACAGCGCCTTTGGGCGGCTTGAGGTTGTCGAGACGGGTCGGCGCCGGCGCTGGTCTGAGGACGAGAAGGTCAGGATCGTGCTGGAGAGCCTGGCTGGCCCGCGGCTGGTCTCGGCGACGGCGAGGCGGCACGGCATCTCGCGCTCTCAGCTTCTCGCGTGGCGACGCGGCCTTGGCGCGGAACGATCGGTCGAACCGACGGCGCGCTTCGTTCCGGCGATGATTGGGCCCGAGCCGCCCTCCACCGCGACGGCGAAGATGGCGTCGAGCTGCGCAAATCCGGGTGAGGATCGGATCGAGATCGTGCTGGCGCGCGGACGGCGTGTGATCGTCGGTGCTGGGGTTGACGCGGCTGCCTTGGCCCGCGTGCTCGATGTCCTGGAGCGGCGATGATCCCGATCGCGCCGGGCGTTCGGGTGTGGCTGGCGACCGGGCACACGGATCTGCGTAAAGGCTTCGCGAG
>JAJFBI010000063.1 GCA_020697385.1 Microvirga sp.
ACAGAGGCGATCTGACTTACACCGCATGACATGGCACGCCTATGACGGTGTGACTATCAACGTCGTGCAGCAAAAGACCGGCACCAAATTAGCAATTGCTGTTCAAGCGAACCTTCGCGCCCTCCTTGATACAAGACCCAGACAAGCAATTACCATTCTTGTTACAGATATGGAAAGCCATTCGCATTAGCTGGATACGGCAACTGGATGTCAGATGCCATTAGGGCCGCGGGCTTACCTCAGCGTTGCGTGCTACGTTGGTTACGGAAAGCGGCAGCGCGCCGTCTAGCTGAGGCCGGTTATACAGCCAACGAGATCGCAGCCATTAAAGGCCATAAATCACTTGCTGAGGTGGAACGCTACACCCGAGCCGCAGATCAAAAACGATTATCTCAAGCAGCCATTGGGAAACAGGCAGAGAACAAGCGGTGGCAAACCTAATTGTCAAGTTTGGCAACTCGCAGCTTAAGCTCTTAAAGTTTAAGAGCTATCGAACCTGCTTGGCGCTCCCTAGGGGACTCGAACCCCTGTTTTCGCCGTGAGAGGGCGACGTCCTAGACCGCTAGACGAAGGGAGCTAGCAAGGTGGAGGCCGCTCGTATAACCACCCTTTTGATTTGCTTCAAGCCCTTTTGCTGGAAAAAGCAAAGGCTGACCGGAAATGAGGATGCGGTGGACGCGACGCAGCACGAATGGACGTTGGAGGATGGGGTGGCGCCCGAGCGGCTCGATCGCGTGCTGGCGCGGCTGCAGGGAGACCTGTCGCGCAGTCGGCTCCAGGCGCTGATCCGGGAGGGCCAGGTCACCGTCGACGGCGCAACCGTGCTGGATTCCAACCGCAAGGTGGCCGGCGGCGTGCGCATCGGGCTGACCGTGCCGCCGCCCGTGCCGGCGGAACCCGCCGGTGAAGCGATGGCGCTCAGCATCGTCTATGAGGACGACGACGTAATCGTCATCGACAAGCCGCCCGGCCTTGTGGTCCATCCAGCCGCGGGACACGATTCCGGCACCCTGGTCAATGCGCTCATCGCCCATTGCGGCGAGAGCCTGTCGGGGATCGGCGGGGTGAAGCGGCCGGGCATCGTGCACCGTCTCGACAAGGACACCTCGGGCCTGCTGGTGGTGGCCAAGAACGATGTCGCCCATCAGGCCCTCTCGGCGCAGTTCGCCGATCACGGCCGCACGGGCCCGCTGGAGCGCGCCTATCTCGCCATCGTCTGGGGCGTACCCGAGCGCCGGCGCGGAACCGTGGAGGCGGCGCTCGCCCGCTCCACCCATAACCGCGAGAAGATCGTCGTGGTGGGTGAGGAGCGCGGCCGCTATGCCATCACCCATTACGAGCTCCTCGAGAGTCTGTCCCCTGCCCAGCCCCTGGCGAGCCTAGTCCGGTGCGAGCTGGAGACGGGGCGCACCCACCAGATCCGGGTTCACATGGCCCATCTCGGACACCCGCTGTTGGGCGATGCAACTTATGGCTCCGGTTTCAAGACGAAGGCGAACCGTCTCTCGGAGCGGTCGCGAGAGGCGCTCATGGCTCTGGGCCGGCAGGCCCTGCACGCGACAATTCTCGGCTTCGAGCATCCGCGCAGCGGCGAATTCCTGCGCTTCGAAAGCCCTCTGCCAGCTGATCTGGCAGCCCTGCTTGAGGCTCTGCGGGCGGAAATCTAGCGTCAATGGGTCGCAAAGTTCAGCCACGCTGGCACCCTTGCGGTTCTGGAGCGTTCACCACGTCTTGAAGCCTGACGCCTCTATTCGGACAGGATCGAACCGATTATATGAAGTGGTCGGGCGGCCAGCCATGGAAGGGGGCCGCCGCAGGCTTGCCTCGCGGTGAGGGAGCCAAAGGAGGAGACACGATGGCTACAGCGCTTCCGGTGCTTGCCAATGAAGGAGGCCTTTCGCGCTATCTCGACGAGATCCGTCGCTTCCCCATGCTTGAGCCGCATGAGGAATACATGCTCGCCAAAAGCTGGCGCGAGCATGGAGATCGCGAAGCTGCCCACAAGCTCGTCACATCCCACCTGCGTCTGGTCGCCAAGATCGCCATGGGCTATCGCGGCTACGGCCTGCCGATCGGCGAGGTGGTGTCGGAGGGCAATGTCGGCCTGATGCAGGCCGTCAAGCGCTTCGAGCCCGACAAGGGCTTCCGCCTCGCCACCTATGCCATGTGGTGGATCAAGGCGGCGATTCAAGAATACATCCTGCGGTCCTGGTCCCTCGTGAAGATGGGCACCACGGCGAACCAGAAGAAGCTGTTCTTCAACCTGCGCAAGGCGAAGGGTCGTATCTCGGCGTTCGAGGAAGGCGACCTGCACCCCGACAACGTCAAGCGTATCGCCACCCAGCTCGGCGTGACCGAGCAGGACGTGGTGGACATGAACCGCCGGCTCGGCGGCGACTCGTCCCTCAACGCTCCCCTGCGTGACGAGGGCGAAGGCGGCGGCGAGTGGCAGGATTGGCTCGTCGATCAGGGGCAGAGCCAGGAGCAGGTGCTCGTCGAGGAGGAGGAAGGCCAGAACCGGCTCAAGGCCCTGCGCAACGCGCTCTCCGTCCTCAATCCGCGCGAGCGCCGCATCTTCGAGGCGCGTCGGCTTTCGGACGACCCGATTACCCTGGAGGAGCTCTCCACCGAGTTCGGCGTCTCCCGCGAGCGTGTCCGCCAGATCGAGGTGCGCGCCTTCGAGAAGATCCAGGACGCGGTGAAGAAGAACCTGACCCAGATCGAGACCTCGGCCGCCGAGGCCTGAGCGTTTATAAGATTAAGCCCAACAAAAAAGCCGCGCTCGATGCGCGTCTTTTTTCATGTCCGATGCCTGGCTTGTTACTGCCACTGGTTGAAGGCGTCGTTGATCACCTGCTCGCCGGAGCCGCCCTTCTCGAAACTCAGAATAGCGCGCTGGCCCGAGGCCATGCGCACCGGCAGGTCGACCCAGTTGCGGCGTACGAACAGCTGCGTGTTACGCGCAATATCGGCCTGCAGGTTGGAGAGACCGATCAGGAACAGGTTCTCGCGCACGGGCACCGGCAAGCCGGCGACCGGGGTGCCGCGTGCCGCCTCCTCGCTTTTGAATTGCAGGAGGCCCACGTCACGGATCACACGGTTCGTATCGTCTGCGCGGGTCGTGAAGGTGAGCTCGACCGTATGGGAGGCAGGCAGCGTGGTATCGAGATTGCGCCGCAGCACCATCCGCATGGTTACTCCGGCATCCGGGATGTCCACATTGGCGATGACGGCCTTCTCCAGCGGCTGGCCCTGGCCTGGATTGACATCTTCGAGGCGCCACGTCACGCGTCCGACCTGCGCCTTGGGCGCCTGCGGGTTGGCGGGATCCTCCTCGTAGAAGACCGCGCGCTGCACGACGCCGGTTTCCTGGCGCCGCGCCGGGTTGGGGTTGGTGGCCGGCGGAGGGGCCTGCCCTCCTCCCACACGCTCATCGATCTTGGTATCGGCGGGCGGCGTCGCGGGAGCTTCGGCGACCGGGGTCTCGGGAGCCAGATCCTCGGGCCTGTCGCGCCACAGGAAGGCGAAGGCCGCAATGGCCGCGATCACGAGCGCCAGGACCGAGCCGAACACGATGGTGCGCCCGCGCCCCCTGCTCTGCATGGCCGGATGAGGACGGCTGTCGATCTTGGGCCGGGCCATCGCGGGCTCGGCATAGGACTCCTCAACCTCGTCCTCCTGAGGAGCCGGTGCCCGCAACCCGTGAACCGAGGCGCCGCCGCGCGGGGCCTCGGGCCCAGGGCGAACCGGCGGCTCGTTAGCCGGCACGGTTGAGTAGGCATCGGACCCAGCCGGCGCATAATCGGCCTCGGCCCGGCTGATGGCTTCGTCGAGGGAGCGGCTTTCCTGCTGGATCTCGGCCTCGGACAGAGGCGGGTCAAGCGAACGCAGCTGCGCGATCAGCGCCGTACGGGCACGCTCATAGACAGCGTGCCGCTTGTCGGGGCTCTGCTCCGGCAGGCCTTCGACGGCTCGGGCGATGAGGGGGTAATAATCTGCCATTTCTCTTCGCAAATGGACCCGCTAAGGCCTCGCCGTCAACCCTCAAAGGGGTTCTTCATGAGGATTGTGTCGTCACGCTCCGGCGAGGTGGAGAGCACCGCGACCGGCGCGCCGATCAACTCCTCGACCCGGCGGACATACTTGATGGCCTGTGCCGGCAGATCCGCCCAGGAGCGGGCGCCCGCGGTCGAGCCGCTCCAGCCTTCGAACTCTTCGTAGATCGGCTCCACGCGGGCCTGAGCTCCCTGGCTTGCCGGGAAGTAGTCGATGGTCTCGCCATCGAGCTTGTAGCCGACGCCGATCTTGATGGTCTCGAAGCCGTCGAGGATGTCGAGCTTGGTGAGCGCGATGCCGTCGATGCCCGAGGTGCGCACGGTCTGGCGCACGAGGGTAGCGTCGAACCAGCCGCAGCGGCGCTTGCGCCCCGTGACCACGCCGAACTCCTTGCCCTTCTGGCCGATCAGCTCACCGGTCTCGTCGAAGAGCTCGGTCGGGAACGGTCCTTCACCCACGCGGGTGGTGTAGGCTTTGGCGATGCCGAGCACATAGCCGACGGCCCCGGGGCCGAGACCCGAGCCGGTCGCCGCCTGGCCGGCCACCGTGTTGGACGAGGTAACGAACGGATAGGTGCCGTGATCCACGTCGAGCAGCGCGCCCTGCGCGCCTTCGAACAGGATGCGCTTGCCGGCCCGGCGCTCCTCGTCGAGCAGGCGCCATACGGCATCCATGTAAGGCAGCACCTTTGGAGCGACCGAGGCGAGTTCCTCGTAGATCTCCTCGGGCTTGAATTCATCGAGGCCGAAGCCGCGGCGCAGGGCGTTGTGGTGCGTGAGCAGGCGGTCGATCTTGTCGCGCAGCGACGAGAGATCGGCCAGATCCATGAGGCGGATGGCGCGGCGGCCGGCCTTGTCCTCGTAGGCCGGACCGATGCCGCGTTTGGTGGTGCCGATCTTGGTGCCGGCGCTGCCGCTTTCGCGCAGCGCATCGAGCTCGCGGTGGATCGAGAGAATCAGCGTGGCATTCTCGGCCACGCGCAGGTTTTCGCGGCTGATCGAAACGCCCTGCTCGGAAAGGCGCTCGACCTCGCCGGCCAGAGCATGCGGGTCGAGCACGACGCCGTTGCCGATGACCGAGAGCTTGTTCGGGCGCACGACGCCGGAGGGCAGGAGCGAGAGCTTGTAGACCTTGTCGCCGATCACGAGGGTATGGCCGGCATTGTGACCGCCCTGGAACCGCACGACCACATCCGCCTGTTCGGACAGCCAGTCGACGATCTTGCCCTTGCCCTCGTCGCCCCACTGGGCGCCCACGACAACCACGTTCGCCATCGCTCAAACCCTCACATGAAAAAGCCCCGGCGCAAGGCCAGGGCTGGGTAAAAACCTTGCAAACCCTCATGGTGGATCACGCGCCTCAGGTCAAGGCGGAATGAGCCCTGCATCCCCGCATCATAAACACCGGAAAGGCGGGATTGTGGTTTTCCCTGTCTCGAATTCTATGGGACTGTCAAAGAGCCAGCACCTGTGGGCCCGCAGCGTGAGCTGCGAGCCTGTGGTAAGATCGAGGGTGGCGCTTGGGGCAGCCCAGCTCGATGTGGTGTGGAAGATGTAAGAGCCAGACTGCTCTTCGCGCACGGTTTGTTTCAGCGGATCTGGAGCAAAGCCAGGATCGGCCACCCGCGAGCACAGGCTTGCGAAGCCTGCGGCGGGCCCGTGCCTGCTCCCACACTGCGACGCCTCGCGAGCGCGCCCCTCTCAGGTACAGATCTAAGGCAATGATATAGCCGAGGTTAGGATAATTGTCAAGAACAAAACACGAACTAATTAGAGATACGAAACACAATTCCGAAACCCGAAACGGAGCTGTATGAGTTGGCTTATAGGAGTTTCTATGAACCCGGTCATCTCTGCATCAACTTTCGTTATACTCGCGGCTGGCCTTTCAGGCTGCGTAAGTGCGAGCAACACGCGCGCTGATCTCATTCCAATCTTCATGGATCAGTTCAAGAAGTGCTACATCCTCCCTCAGCAAGCCATCGGCGGCGAAGCGCCGGTGATTGAGGTGCGGTTGAACATGGATGGTTCGCTCGCGCAGGAACCTAAAGTGGTTCGTGGAAGTCCCGACTCCTTGAATGCCCAAGCCGCACTGAAGGCCGTGAAGCGGTGTGCGCCTTTCCACATCCCTGCGAGCATTGCTCACCGCCATGCGCAGTGGAAAGTCATGCATGTTGCTTTCGAACCGTAGTAACCCATTAAGCGCTCGATCCTGCTGTCGAAGCGCCGGCTCCAGACCTAAGCTTGAAATGGTGGTTCAGGCTCACGCCCGCCCGCGGGCGCTCTTTTCGGTCCTGACCCGGTGCTCAATGAAATTGCGGATTTCGCGCGTGCGGCGGTGGGGTTCGAGAACCTCCTGGTCGATGCCGTGGCGCCAGGCGAGATCGAACCGCGCCGGATCCTTGTCGAGCGCCGCCAGATCCTGCGCATAGGCAAGGGCCTCCTCGGGCGTCCGGCAGAAGCCTTCCCGCACGAGGATGTCGGTGCGGCGGCTTAAGATCGCCGCGAGTTCACTGAGCGAGAATTCCGGGTGATATTGCACGCCCCAGAAGGTGCCGCCGTCGCGGCGGATCTCGGCAGCTTGAACCGGCGAGATCGCATTGCTCGCCAGCACGGTGCAGTCCGCCGGCACGGCGGTGACCATGTCGAGATGGATCGCGGGAGCGTCGTAGGCGGCCGGGCGTCCATCGAGCAGCGGATGCCCCCTACCCGCCTCCGTTGCGGTAATCTTGCGCGCGACGCCGACCTCGCGGCCGAGCGGGTTCTGCCGCACATCGCCGTCCGCCGCCACAGCGGCCACCTGCAGCCCCCAGCACGACCCGAAGGACGGGGTACGCGAGGCGAAAGTCGCCCGCATCAGGTCGATCTGGCGCACAATGTCGGGTGTGCGGTCGTAGATGTTGAGGTGGGAACCGGTGAGCACGATGCCGTCATAGGATTCGAGCCCCGCCGCATCGGGCAGGTTCGCGCCCTCGTCCGTCGGGAAGGCGATGTCGCAGACGGCATCCTGGGCGATCCCCTGGATCACCTCCGCGTAGGACTCGGAGAGCGTGAGTCCATAGGCTTCCCTGTGGGCCTGCCTTGCGCCCCGCGTATTGCCCTCAACCACCAGAAACCGTAAGCCCATGCGTGTCACCCGCCTATCTTTCGTGCCGGTTTAGCCGAACCGCGCATGGCGGCAAGTGCATTTGTATCGAACCCAAAAGCGGGTTCCGCTTTTGGGTTCGATACAATCTTTACAAGTTGAGCGCATCGTTTGCCGCGCAAAAGTGGGGGCCACTTTTGCGCACGAGGCGCTAGGAGGTCTGGCCCCCGATGAAAATCCTGCACGCGCTTTGGAAGGGAACATGGGGGCAGGCCTACGTGCTTCTGACCCTCACCACGCTGATGTGGGGCGGCAACGCCATCGCCGGGCGGCTCGCCGTGGGCGAGGTGTCGCCCATGATGCTTACCTGCCTGCGCTGGGTCATCGTGGTGATCGTGCTGATGCCGCTGGTCGGCCGGCAGGTGGTTGCCGCATGGCCGCAGATCAGGGAGCGCTGGGTTTTCACGGTTCTCATGGGGGCATTCGGATTCACCGGCTTCAACGCGCTGTTCTACGCGGCCGCCCATTACACGACTGCCGTGAACCTCACGATCTTCCAGGGCTCCATCCCGGTGCTCGTGCTGCTCGGCATGGTGCTGTTCTTCGGTGCCCGCGTGATCCCGCTGCAGATCCTCGGCATGATCGTCACGCTTCTCGGCGTGATCCTGGTTTCGGTGAAAGCCGATTTCGAGATCTTGAGAACGCTCGCCCTCAACATCGGCGATGTCTGGACCCTGATCGCCTGCGTGTTCTATGCGGGCTACACGCTCGGCCTGCGCCATCGCCCGGCGCTTCCGGGCCTCATCTTCTTCGCGGCGCTCGCCGCAGTGGCGTTAGCGACGTCGCTGCCTCTTCTGTGGATCGAGGCGGCGCAAGGCAGCCTACAATTCCCGACCGCGAAAGGATGGCTGATCCTGCTCTATGTGGGCCTGCTGCCGTCCCTGCTGTCGCAGGTGTTCTTCATGCGCGGCGTGGAGCTCATCGGCCCGGCCAGGGCCGGCCTCTTCGTCAATCTCGTGCCGGTCTTCGGCGCCCTGCTCGCGGTGCTGCTGCTGGGCGAGCCCTTCGCGCTCTACCACGCAGGAGGCCTTGTGCTGGTGCTCGGCGGCATCTGGCTCGCGGAGCGGCGGCGGTAGCCTCCACTGTCATTCCGGGGCGAGCAGAGCGAGAGCCCGGAATCCATAACCGCTAACAGTGCAGGATGAGGTGTAACGCTACTCGAAATCCTTGAGATATCGTGTTTATGGATTCCGGGCTCCGCTGCGCGGCCCCGGAATGACAGTGCTGCGTACGATCCCAAAAACTAATCCGCAAACACCACGGTCTTGCGCCCATTGAGCAGGATGCGGTCTTCCAGGTGGTAGCGCACGGCGCGGGCCAGCACGCGGCGCTCGATGTCGCGCCCCTTGCGCACAAGATCCTCCGCTGTGTCGCGGTGCGTGATCGACTCCACGTCCTGCGCAATGATCGGGCCTTCATCGAGGTCCGATGTCACATAATGCGCCGTGGCGCCGATCAGCTTCACGCCGCGGGCATGGGCCTGGTGATATGGCTTGGCGCCTTTGAAGCTCGGCAGGAACGAGTGGTGGATGTTGATGCAGCGGCCGGAGAGCTTTGCGGCGAGCCCGTCCGAGAGCACCTGCATGTAGCGCGCGAGCACCACGAGATCGGCTTTCGACTCGCGGATGATCTCCCAGACCTTCGCCTCCTGTTCGAGCTTCGTGTCCTTCGTGACGGGAAGGTAGTGGAACGGGATATCGCCCAAGCCCACATGGGTGTAGGTCTCGGCCGGATGATTGGCGATGATGCCGGCAGGCTCGAAATCGAGCTCGTCGATGCGCCAGCGGTACAGCAGATCCGCAAGGCAGTGGTCGAATTTCGAGACCAGGAGCATGACGCGCTGCTTGCGGGTGTGATCGCTCATCGCCCACGTCATGCCCAGGCGCTCGGCCAGCGGCGCGAAGCCTGCTCTGAGCGCCTCGATATCGCTCTCCCCCTCAACGGGATTGAACACGACACGCATGAAGAAGCGATCCGTCTGCGTGTCGTCATATTGCTGCGCGTCGAGAATGTTGAGGCCCGCATCCGACAGATGTCCCGCGACAGCCGCCACGATACCGGGACGGTTCGCGCAAGCGAGCGTCAGGATGAAGCGTTGCGAGACATTCATCGCCATGATGCGTCCTCTTGGCCCTTGAGCTTTAGAACCGAACGGCGCGGGCGCGCTTGACCTGCGGGATCTCCTCGATCTTGTGCAGGAGGTCATCGGAGACCGGCTCGTCCACTGACACGAAGCAGATGGCATCGCCGCCGGGCTTGTCGCGGCCGAGCGCGAAGGTCGCAACGTTCACGCCGGACTCGCCGAGCAGGGTGCCGAAACGACCGATGAAGCCGGGCTTGTCGTCGTTGCGCACATAGATCATGTGCGGGGCGAACTCGGCATCGACCGCGATGTCGCGGATGTCGACCACGCGCGGCTTGCCGTCCTGGAACACGGTGCCGCCCGCATGGCGCGCCATGTCCTCCGCGTCGACCACGATGCGGATGAAGCTCTCGTAGTCGCGGGCCGCATTCTCGCGCTTAACCTCTTCCACCATGATGCCGCGATCGCGCGCGACGAGCGGCGCCGACACCATGTTGATGTCCTGCAGGAACGGGCGCAGCACGCCGGTCACGGCAGCCGAGGTGAGCGCGCGGGTGTTCATCTCGGCGACGTTGCCCTCGTACTCGATGCGGATACCCTTGATCGGCGCTTCCGTGAGCTGGCCCAGGAAGGAGCCGAGCTTTTCGGCGAGCGCCACGAAGGGCTTCAGCCGCGGGGCTTCCTCGGCGGTGATCGACGGGAAGTTCACGGCATTCTGGATCGCACCGTGCAGCAGGTAATCCGACATCTGCTCGGCCACCTGCAGGGCTACGTTCTCCTGCGCCTCCGTGGTGGCAGCGCCCAGATGCGGCGTGCAGACCACGTTGGGGTGGCCGAAAAGCGGATTGCTGGTCGCGGGCTCCTCGACGAACACGTCGAAGGCCGCGCCCGCCACATGGCCGGAATCGAGCGCTGCACGCAGGGCCACCTCATCGACGAGACCGCCGCGGGCGCAGTTGATGATGCGCACGCCCTTCTTGGTCTTGGCGATGTTCTCGGTTGGTCTTGGCGATGTTCTCGGCCGAGAGCACGTTCTTCGTCTTCTCCGTCATCGGCACGTGCAGGGTGATGATGTCGGCGCGGCGCAGCAGGTCGTCGAGCTCGACCTTCTCGACGCCGAGCTCAATGGCGCGTTCGGGCGACAGGAACGGATCGTAGGCGATCACCTTCATGCGCAGCCCGATGGCGCGGTCGGCCACGATGGACCCGATATTGCCGCAGCCTATCACGCCGAGCACCTTGCCCGTGAGCTCGACGCCCATGAAGCGGTTCTTCTCCCACTTGCCGGCCTGCGTGGACGCATCGGCCTGCGGGATCTGGCGCGCGAGCGCGAACATCATGGCGATCGCGTGCTCGGCGGTGGTGATGGAATTGCCGAAGGGCGTGTTCATGACGATCACGCCGCGCGCCGTGGCGGCTGGGATCTCGACATTGTCGACGCCGATGCCGGCGCGGCCGATCACCTTCAGGTTCTTGGCCTGTTCGAGGATCTTTGCCGTGACCTTGGTAGCGGACCGGATGGCAAGGCCATCGTAGTCACCAATGATCTGGCTAAGCTTGTCCTTGTCCTTGCCGAGATCCGGCTGGAAATCGACCTCGATGCCGCGATCCTTGAAGATCTGCACGGCGGCAGGAGAGAGAGCGTCGGAAATGAGTACGCGGGGAGCGGGCATGGTGCACCTCTAAAAACCCTCTCCCCTCTGCGGGAGAGGGTGGCCTCGCGAAGCGAGGTCGGGAGAGGGGAAGAACTGTTGTGGGTGAGGCGAAAGGGGCGGTGCTCGTGAAAGGACTGCCCCTCTCCCGGTCGGCATGTGCCGACCACCCTCTCCCGCAAAGGGGAGAGGGTAAGGCGCATCAAGCCGCTTTCGCGAGCTTCGCCTTTTCCTGCGCGAAGGCCCAGTCGAGCCAGGGCGTCAGGGCTTCGAGATCGGATTGCTCGACGGTCGCGCCACACCAGATGCGAAGGCCGGGAGGCGCATCGCGATAGGCGCCGATGTCGTTGGAAGCGGTGGCCGGGTCCTTGGCGAGGTTGGCGATCCATGGTGTCTTGGCGACCCAGTCGAGGATGACCTTCGCGTTGGCATCGGCCTTGGCGACGAGTGCGTTCAATCCGCCGATGGACTTCGCCCATTCGAGGGCGTCGATGTAATCCTCGACTGCCAGCATGGACGGGGTGTTGATGGTCTCGCCCTCGAAGATCCCTTCGATGAGCTTGCCGCCCTTGGTCATGCGGAAGATCTTCGGCAGCGGCCACGCGGGCTTGTAGCTCTCGAGCCGTTCGACAGCGCGGGGCGAGAGGATGAGCATGCCGTGGGCCGCTTCGCCGCCCAGCACCTTCTGCCAGGAGAAGGTGACCACATCGAGCTTGGAGAAGTCCATCCTCTGCGCGAAGGCCGCCGAAGTGGCGTCGCAGATGGTCAGGCCCTCGCGGTCGGCCGCGATCCAGTCGGCGTTCGGGACGCGCACGCCGGAGGTGGTGCCGTTCCAGGTGAAGACCACGTCGCGGTTCTTGGTGTCGACCTGGGACAGGTCGGGCAGCTCGCCGTAAGGCGCGTTGATGACGCGGGCATCCGCGAGCTTGAGCTGCTTGACCACGTCCGTGACCCAGCCCTCGCCGAAGCTTTCCCAGGCCAGCATGTCGACCGGACGGGCGCCGAGCATCGACCACAGCACCATCTCCACGGCGCCGGTGTCGGAAGCCGGCACGATGCCGATGCGGTAATCGGCCGGCACGTCCAGCACCTCGCGGGTGAGGTCGATGGCGAGCTTCAGGCGCGCCTTGCCGAGCTTGGCGCGGTGCGAACGGCCAAGGCTGTCGGTTTTGAGGTTTGCCAAGGACCATCCGGGGCGCTTTGCGCAGGGGCCGGACGAAAAGAAGGGCGCGCGCGGACGCGCGGCGGGCAGGTTTGTCATGGTATCCATCCTTACAGATGGGCGCCTCTCGGTGGGGAGAGGTGTCCCGCCGACCGGTATGACGGACGCGGCAGCCAGGGTCAAGGCGATTACTGGAGGATCTGTCGTTGCGGCAGGAGCTCAGATTACGAAATCGTAATACAAAACATCGTGTTCAGAGGGATCCGATCCGGGTAATTGGCATATATTGTGCTAGGACAAGCCCGATCTTCCGAACGATAAAGAACGACGTGTAAGGAGCAAGCATGCGTGTGTCCGGTCAACTTGCTGTCATAGCCATGCTGGGGGCGGCAGGCTTTGGCGGCTGGTACGCCTACAAGGGCGGCCATCTGGCCAATGTGCCCGTGATCGGTGCGTATGTGAGCCAACCTGCCGGCCAGCAGGCCGGCGCTCCGAGAGGCCCGGGCGGCCGCGGCGGGCCGGCGGGTCCGGCAACCGTCGAGGTCGACACGGTGAAGACCGGGCGCATCGTGGAAGTGCGGGAGTCGGTGGGCACCGTGCGTGCCTATGAATCGATCATGGTGACCGCCAAGGTGGCAGGCATCATCGGCGAGATCGGCTTCGACGAGGGCCAGAAGGTCAAGGCCGGCGACACTCTGGTCCAATTCGACGCCGCCGAGCGCCGAGCCGCCATCGAGCAGGCCGTCGCCGAGGCCAACCGGGCCACGGCGCTCCGGAACGAGATCGCGATCAAGCTCGAGCGCGCCCAGGCGCTCAACCGCACCGGAGCCGGTACCGGCGCTCAGGTCGAGGACCTGACGGCCCAGATGAAGTCGCTCGAAGGTTCTATCGCCTCCGCCCAGGCGCAGCGAAAGGCCGCCGAGGCGCGGCTCGAGGAATTGACGATCCGTGCCCCCTTCAACGGCCGCGTCGGCACCCGCTCCGTCTCGCTCGGCGCCTATGTCGCACCAGGCACTCGCATCACCTCCCTCGACGACTTGGCCAAAGTACGCCTCGACTTCGCCGTCCCCGAGAACCTCCTGGGCCGCCTCAAGCCCGGCCAGACGGTCAACGCCACCTCGGCGGCCTATAAGGGCCGCACCTTCAAGGGCACAGTTGCGACCATCGATACACGCGTTGATCAGACGACCCGCACGGCGCGCCTGACTGCGGAGTTCGACAATCAGGACGAGGCTTTGAAGCCCGGCATGTTCCTGTCCGTGGCCCTGGAGGTTTCCACCAAGGATGACGCCGTCGTGGTGCCGGAAGAAGCCGTGGTCAGCGAAGGCCTGCGCCACATCGTTTATCCGGTGAAGGACAGCAAGGTTGAGCGTCGCGTCATCACCATCGGCCAGCGTCAAGGCGGCAAGGTGGAGGTGGTGGACGGGCTCAAGGCCGGCGAGACTATCGTGGTGCTGGGCGTCCAGCGCGTGCGGCCCGGCGCCGAAGTCGTCGCCCGCCCGGTGGGCTCGGGTGCTCCTGCCGCCCCGGTTCCGGCCGCCAACAAGGAGCAGCCTTCCCGCTCCTCCCTGAACGTGCCCCAGGCCATCGGCAGCGCGCAGGCGGCCGAGCGGAAGTAAACCAGTTTGTGTCATCCCCGGCGGTCCGCAGGACCGGGAAGAGGATCCATAGCGCTGAGCTTGATCGTGGATCCCCTTCCCTCGCTAACGCTCGCCGGGGATGACACCGAGCCTCATCATTTCAGAATGACCTGACCCTAACGGGATCGATTAAAGCCATGC
>JAJFBI010000612.1 GCA_020697385.1 Microvirga sp.
GAAGACGAACTCGCGCGGGACCGTCACCGGCCCTTTTTCTTTGAGGGCCTTGTGCACCTCGAAAGCCTGCCGGCGCCCGTATTCGCCGGGCTTGACCCCATCGGCCACGGTGCGGATCCGGTCGTCGAGCAGCGGGGCATAGATGAAGCGGGCCCAGATGTTGAGGATGTCGATCAGCTCGTTCGACAGGCTCTTGAAGCCCCAGGTCTCGTAGGCATGCACGATGCGGGCCCGGTCGTCGGTCTGCAGGCCCCGGTAGAGATCGACCACGCCGCCGACGAAGCGCGGGTGGAAGATGCGGACGCAGCCATAGTCGAGGAGGTTGATACCCCTCGCCTCCCCGCCCTCGGAGAAGACCGTGTAGTTGCCGAGATGAGGATCGCCATGGATCACTGCGGCATGGCTGAACGGGTGCCACCAAGCCTTGAACATGGCCACCGCCAGCCGGTTGCGGATCTCGACCGGAGCCTCGGTGAAGCCCAGGATCTTCTCGCCCTCCAGCCATTGGAGCGACAGGAGCCGCCGGGTGGACAGCTCCGGGTGGACCCTCGGCACCCGGACCTCCTCCACGTCGGACAGAGCCTGGGCATAGAGTGCCGCGTGCTTGGCCTCGCGCTCGTAATCGAGCTCCTCGCGCACCCGCTCGCCGATCTCCTTGGCGATCTCGCGCGTGTCGATGGCCGGGTCCATGCGGCGGTGAACGGCGAAAACCCATTCGAGCTGGCTCAGATCCGCCTCCACGGCGGATTGCATGTCCGGGTACTGGAGCTTGCAGGCGAGCGCCTCCCCGTCCTTGGTGGTCGCCCGGTGCACCTGGCCGAGGGAAGCAGCAGCCGAGGGGTTGAGCTCGAAGGAGCCGAACCGGCTCTGCCATTGCGGCCCCAGCTCCGCCTGCATGCGCCGCTTCACGAAAGCCGCTCCCATGGGCGGCGCCTCGCTCTGGAGCTTCTGCAGCTCGGCGGCATATTCCGGGGGGATGAGGTCGGGGATAGTGGCGAGCAGCTGCGCCACCTTCATGATCGGCCCTTTCAGGCCGCCGAGAGCCTGCGCCAGCGCCGCCGCATTCGAGGCGTCGCGATCATCGCCCCCAAACAGGCGCGACCCGGCCATACGGGCTGCTACGCCTCCCATGTTGGCGCCGACCCGGGCATAGCGGGCAGCGCGCGCGGAGAAGCGGTTCGCTTCGCGGTCGGATTCGGCCATATCGTGAGATCTCTTGCTCTGAACTGGAGAGCTTAAGATATGACGTGCAGCGCCGAACGCTAGGGCGCTGCGTCCTCAAGCCCTCTGGCTGCCCGAGGCTGCGAAGAGCGGCATGGGCTCGCTCAGCCCCTTGAGGGGAAAGGCGCCTCTATCCTCCAGGTGCAGATTGGAACCGGCCACGAGATCACGCACCGTGCGCGACACAAGGACTTCATGGCCATTGGCCAGAGCGGCGATGCGGGACGCGATATGAACTGCGATGCCGCCGATGTCGTCACCTTTCATCTCGATCTCGCCCGTATGGACCCCGCAACGGACCTGCAGCTCCAGGCCTCGGAGGGCCTCGACGATGGCGCCGGCGCATCGCACGGCCCGCGCGGGACCGTCGAAGGTCACGAGGAACCCGTCGCCGAGCGTCTTGATCTCCCGGCCTTTGAAATGGCCGATCTCATTACGCACGATCCGGTCATGCTGGTCGAGGAGCGCACGCCAGCTGCGGTCTCCCATTTTCTCGGCCTTGCCGGTCGAATCGACAATGTCCGTGAACAGGACCGTGGCCAGCACCCGGTCAGGCTCGCTCTCTCCATGCGTACCGGTGAGAAACTCCTCGATCTCATCGGCCACCGGGCTCGCATCATTGGCCCACAGGAGATGATCGATGCCGGGGAACTCGACAGACTTGGCGCCGGGGATGTTGGCCGCGAGATAGCGGCCGCCCTCCACGTTCACCCGCGTGTCGCCTGCCCGGTGCAGGACGAGGGTCGGAACACGAATCGTCGGCAGGATGTGGCGCACGTCGATCTGGCTGTTCATGCGCATGAGCGTGATGACGGAGGACGGGCTGGCGCCGAGCCGCTCGAAGCGCGCCCACCATTGCCGGAAGCGCTCGTCCGCGACCCTTGTCGGCGCGAAGGCGGCAAGGCTCTCGCCCTGACCCCAGGATCGGTCGATCTTGTCCAGAAACGTTTCGAAACGGTCGCGCGGGAGAACCCAGGTGTGAAAGTCCGCATAGGTGCCGTAGAGGATCAGGGCCTGGGTGCGCTCCGGATAGGTCGCGGCGAAGAGCATGCTCATGGCGCCCCCTTCGGAAATGCCGAAGAGCGCCGCCTTCCGGCTGTCCACCGCATCCATCACCGCGCGCACGTCATCCATGCGCTCCTCCAGGGAGGGCAGGTTTCCGAGGCGGTCCGAGAGGCCGGTTCCCCGCTTGTCGAACAGGATCAGACGGCTGAACGCGCTCAGCCGGGACAGAAAGCGCGCCATGTTGGGCTCGTCCCAGTAGAGATCCAGGTTCGAGATGAAGCCCGGCACGAAGACCAGATCGAGCGGCCCCTGGCCGATGACCTGATAGGCGATCCGGAGATCGCCGCTCCTGGCATAATGCGTGTCGACCGGCATGGCCCGGCTCCCGAACAGGTGTTCAGGCGAGAAAGTCCGACCTCATAGTGCCAGCACCAGGGCGTCCGGCCAAGCAGGATAGCCTTAAGCGGCAGCCGTCTCCATCGCCTCGAGCTCGCCGATCAGCCGCTCGATCATGGACAGGCCGATCTGCCAGAACGACGGGTCGCTGGCATCGAGGCCGAAGGGGGCGAGGAGCTCGGAGTAATGCTTGGTGCCGCCGGCCGAGAGCAGGGCGAAATAGCGGTCGACGAAGCCCTCGTTTGAGCGCTCATAGACCCCGTAGAGCGAGTTCACAAGGCAATCGCCGAAGGCATAGGCATAAACGTAGAAC
>JAJFBI010000613.1 GCA_020697385.1 Microvirga sp.
ACAGGCAGCCATGCCTTCGACACGCAGGGCATTTCGACAGGCATCGACCTTTCCCTCGGCTTCCACAGCTACGGCACGCTCTGGACTGCCGATACGATCACCTATTATCTCGATGGCATGGAGGTTTACTCCATGCAGACACCGGCCGGCATGAACGAGCCGATGTATCTGCTCGCGAGCCTCACGGTTGGCGGCAACTGGCCGGGCGCCCCGGATGAAACAACCCAGTTTCCGGCAGAATTCCAGATCGACTACATCCGCGCCTGGGCGCTGAATGAGGCGCCCGTGGTGGTGGCTCCGGCGATCTCAGGCGGCTCGGGCGCCGACACCCTCGTGGGCGACATCCATGCCGGCATCGTCGATGACACGATCCATGCCTATGGTGGCAACGACACGCTCGAAGGCCTCAAGGGCAATGACACGCTGAAGGGCGGTAGCGGCGCAGATACATTCATCTACCGGACCGGGCCGAGCGGCCATGACATGATCCTCGACTTCGATCCGCTCAGCGGTGACGTGGTGCGCATCACGAAGGCAATTGCAGGCCAGAAGAACTTTTCCGGCCTCTACCGCATGATAAAGGACGATGCCGCCGGCGATGCGGTCCTCAAGCTCGCTGACGGCGGTTCCATCACCTTCGACGGCGTGAAGAAAGCCCAGCTCGCCTACGACGACTTCTTCATCGTCTGAGAGTGCTCCATCGAGCGGTCCCTCAGGACCGCTCGATCGCCCGCTTCACCACCTGCTGAACTTCCTTGTTCGACAGGAACAGGTCGTGGTTGATGATGCCGCCGCCGAATTCGGAGGCGTCGGCCACACGCACGCCCAGAGCCTCCAGCCGCTCGCGGTCGGCCGCCCCTGCCCTCACAATCCCGCCGGCAAGCCGGCTCGAGACGGCGAGCGCCCGGTCGTTGGTGGAGCTGATCACGGTGATCTTCTTCGCATCCGATCCGAGACGCTCCAGGCCGCGGGCGAACAGGTCGATGTCGATGTCGGGGGCCGCCAGCACCACCGCGCCGATGCGCTCCATGGCGCTCTCGCCGCCGGAGGCGCGCAGCATGCGCAGGGTCTCCAGCGTGAGAAGCGTGCCCATGCTGTGCGCCACGATGTGGATGCGCCCGCCGCTCGGAGTCTTGGCGATGGCGGTCAGCAGGTCCTCCAGGGAATCGCGGGACCACATGGCGCTCTCGCGGTCGGCCACGTAGCTGAAGGTCGAGGCGGCGGACGGCCAGGTGAAAAGCCCCGTCACGCCCGCGAACTTGATGCCCTCGGAGAGATCGACCGTCGAGGTCGCGGCCGTCTCGAAGCTTTCCTTGTAGCCGTGAATGTAAAGCAGCAGGTCGCGGCCGAAGGCGGCCTGCGCAAAGGCCTGCGCGGCGTTGCTGCGGTCGACGTTCTCCACTTTGGCGATGTTCCAGCTGCCACTGCCGAGGAACGAATCCGACGGCGGCGTCAGGCGGGCTTCCGCGAAGATCATATCGGCGGAGCGTTCGCTGCTGAACCAGGGTTTCCTGGGCGGATCGCCCACCGGGAGTCGCGTGGTCGCAACAAGCAGCTTCGGGTCTTTGCTTAGGCCGATCTTGAAGGAAGCCGGGCTAACGAGGGCCGAGTCGTCTCCAACGCAGCCGGACAGGGCAATGCCGGCAAGACCGATGATGGCAAGGCGAGAAAAGGAGAAGCGCATGAGGCCTGGGATTTGCGAGGAGACGGGAAAGGTCATGCTGTTTTGCCCTCGATCATGGCATGCGCAAGGCGAAAACCCTGCCGCACGCCCCACTGGTGCCGGATTGCGGTAAAGCATTGGTGAACGAAGTCGCAGGGTTTGGTGCCTTGATGCAGGCAGGCGCCGACCGTACCTTCAGCCCATGCTCGCCGCCCTCGCCCGTATTCTCCTTGTCATCGTCGCTCTTTTTCTCATTCCCCTGGGGGCTCATGCCGCCTGGTGGGTGATGCGCGAGGATATCGCGCCGAGCTGGCGCGCCGCCGACTGGTCGAGCGCGAAGCTCCTGCCGGCGGCTTCCGAGGCACCTGAGGCCATCGTGGCGGTCTATGCGGCGCGGGTCGGACGCTGGCGCGGCATCTTTGCCCACCACACCTGGGTAGTGGTGAAGGAGGCCGGTGCCCGCACCTACACCCGCTACGACAAGGTCGGCTGGGGCAGCCCCGTGCGCACCAACGGCTGGGCGCCGGACGGGCGCTGGTTCGGCAATGCGCCCCATCCCGTCATCGTGATCGAAGGCCCCGAGGCCGAGCGGCTGATCCCGCAGGTGCGCCGGGCCGTGGCGAGCTACCCCTACCAGACCTTC
Organism: Microvirga sp.; assembly: GCA_020697385.1. Taxonomy (GTDB): domain Bacteria; phylum Pseudomonadota; class Alphaproteobacteria; order Rhizobiales; family Beijerinckiaceae; genus Microvirga. The sequence goes on from JAJFBI010000613.1 coordinate 2,307, forward strand.
GGCGCCTACAACGCTTGGCCCGGTCCGAATTCCAACACCTTCGTGGCGCATGTGATGCGCTCCGTTCCCGAACTCGCCGCGCCCCTGCCGCCCACGGCACTCGGCAAGGACTGGCAGCCCTGGCGCGACATCGTGGGCCTGACCCCGAGCCGCACCGGCATCCAGATCTCGCTCGGCGGCTATGCGGGCATCGCGGTCGGCTGGATCGAGGGTATCGAGCTCGACTTCATGGGCCTCGTCGCCGGCTTCGACCTGCGCCGCCCCGCGGTCAAGATTCCCGCCTGGGGACGGTTTGGGATGGACCCGATCACTTGGTGAAACGAGCGCTTGAATGCGCTAAAGCTCCCTTATGATCGGGGGCACTCAAAAGAAAGCGGTTTCGGCCGAGACGGTCGCCAGCGGAGACCGGGCCGCTTTGGCGCGGGCCATCACGCTCATGGAATCGCGCCGGCCCGATCACCGGGAGGCGGCCCGCGCCCTCCTGCAGGAGCTGATGCCGCGCACCGGCAAGGCCGTGCGGGTCGGCATCACCGGGGTTCCGGGGGTGGGCAAGTCCACCACCATCGACACCCTGGGCTCCAGGCTCACCGAGAAGGGCCACAAGGTGGCCGTGCTTGCCGTCGACCCCTCTGGCAGCCGACCCCAACGCCTTCATCCGCCCCTCGCCCTCGTCCGGCACGCTCGGCGGCGTCGCGGCCAAGACCCGCGAGACCATGCTGCTCTGCGAGGCGGCCGGGTTCGACGTGATCCTGGTGGAGACCGTGGGCGTCGGGCAATCGGAGACTGCCGTGGCCGACCTCACCGACTTCTTCCTCGTTCTCATGCTGCCGGGCGCCGGCGACGAGTTGCAGGGGATCAAGAAAGGCATCCTGGAACTGGCCGACCTGATCGCCGTCAACAAAGCGGACGATGCGAGCGCCAAGGCGAAGGCCGCAGCCGCCGAGTACAAGGCCGCCCTGCACATCCTGGCCCCCGCCTCGCCCACCTGGACGCCCCCCGTGCTGACGGTCTCAGGCCTCACCGGCCAGGGACTCGACGAGCTCTGGACCAAGGTGCTCGACCATCGCAAGCGCCTAGAGGCCACAGGCGAACTGTCTTCGA
>JAJFBI010000064.1 GCA_020697385.1 Microvirga sp.
GTTGATCGTCCTGACGGATGCGACGCCACTCAGCAGCCATGAGAATGACGAGGCACAGCACCAGCGCCCAGCCATAGACGGACCCTATGGTCAGTTGGATCCACGCCGGCTTGCCCAATTGATCGATTATGAAGGGAACCGGAACGATGAGCAGCAGTGCGACGATCCGCATGGGCAATCGGTTCCAATGCATCACGATCACAGGAAGCAGGAACAGCGTATAATGGATCCAGCCGAGCGGCGAGGCAAGAATTGAGGCTAGGAGCGCCATGGCGCTGACCGTGAGAACATCGGGCCGCCGCCACCAAGCCCAGGCCGCCAGCCCTACCAAGAGAAGAAAGCCAAGCACCAGACCGAACGACGGGACGCCAGCGCGCGCTGCAAGCCCGGCAAAGGATCCATTCGTGAGAAACAGCGCCCGACCCCGGTCCGCTGCGACAAGTTCGAACCATTGGCGGTAGACATCCGGCCCATAGATCATCAGCGGGATCAGGCTGATGGCGCCTGCCGTGACGAAGGCGGCAAGCGCAGACCGATGCTGCCCCGAGAGAAGCAGAAGCACAGGCCAGACCAGAAAGTTCGGTTTCATGGCCACGACGATACCGATGAGAAAACCCGCCCAGATCCCCGCTCCACGCTCAAGCAGCAACCACGCTGCAACGCCGGCGAGAACCAGCGGCAGATAGATCTGCCCGAGAAAGAGCGTGTCCCAGAATCCGGCTAGCGCGAAAGCCCATATGGCGATGACCAACGCCTCAACACGATTTCCGACTCCGCCGACGAGAAGAAGGATTGCTGCCGCGTAGACAGCTAACGAGATCCATCGCCAGACCTGGTATGTCACATAAGGATCACCCACATCGAAGGCCTGGAACAGGAGCGCCGAGATTGGCGGATTGAGATTGGGATTCCAGGATTCGAACCCCGGCAATTCCACGCGCAGCGTCAGCGGATAAATCCCATACGGATTGAGCCCCTCGCCTGCTGCGCGGCCGGATGCCACGAAGGATCCGAAATCCCACAGTCCAGGCTCGTGGATGATGCGGGGAAACTCGGCGCGGATTGCCAGAAGAGCCGCCATGATCATGAAGAGGCCTGCAATCCAGCGCGCCGCTGCCGTCATTACTGCTCCTTAAGGTCAAGGTTGGAAGGGACATTTGGGTTGTAGTGCAGCCCTGTTCGAAACCTATCCCTGCAAGGCTTTCTCGCGGGCCTCTGCAGCCGCCGTCTTCAACGACGGGGACAACCATTTGGAACCGTTGACTAATTTGGGCGGTTTACGGTTGAGCCAAAGCCGTTCCGGCTGGCAACCGATAAGTGAGGCTGTGTCTGACTATGGCGAATAATCCGGCTGTCCAGCAACCTGGAACGCAGCAAACCTCTTCGGCCGCCACAACCATGTGGGCTGTAGTACTCGGATGGGCCCTCATAAGGCTCGTTGCATCCGGGGAGCGTCGGCCCGTTCCGGCCACAGCCCAACGCCCAATGCGGCGCCCCCAGCAGGGAACGAGCCAAAGTCAGAACCGGGATACGGGCTTTTCAGAGAAGCAGCATGCCTCGCCGCATGCCGCAAATGAGAAAGGCCGTGGGCGCAGCGCGGACACCCCGACGGAGATTCCTTCCAAAGGATGGAAGGACATTCTATGGCGCACCTATGAGGAGTTCGGCAAAGACCGGGTGATGTCCGTCGCCGCCGGGGTGACCTATTATGCCCTCCTTGCCATTTTCCCGGCTATCGCCGCGTTGGTTTCGCTCTATGGTCTCTTCGCTGATCCCGTGTCGCTGCAGGATCATCTCAACACCCTGTCGGGCGTCCTTCCCAGCGGCGCCCTCGACATCATCCGCGAGCAGGTGACGCGGATTGCCTCACAAGGCGGAGGGACCCTGGGTTTCAGCTTTATCATAGGCCTCGTGCTTTCGCTCTGGAGCGCCAATGCCGGTATGAAGGCCGTCTTCGATGCCCTCAACATTGTCTATGACGAGGAGGAGAAGAGAAGCTTCATCAAGCTGAACGTCATGTCCCTTTCGTTCACCTTGGGAGCCATCGTCTTTATCATCCTTGCCATCACAGGGATCATCGTCCTTCCGATCCTTCTGGATTTCATCGGCCTGGGTAGCCGCCTCGAGTGGTTGTTGTCTCTGGCGCGCTGGCCGGTCCTACTGCTTGTCGTCGTGTTCGGTCTGTCGCTGGTCTATCGTTACGGGCCAAGCCGTGACAAGGCGGAGTGGAAATGGGTCACGCCGGGCGGCATCATCGCCGCCGTGCTCTGGCTTGCGGTGTCGATGCTGTTCTCGTGGTATGTGGCGAACTTCGGCAGCTACAACGAAACCTATGGTTCGCTCGGCGCGGTGATCGGCTTCATGACATGGATTTGGATCTCATCGACCGTCGTCCTGCTCGGCGCCGAGGTCAACGCCGAGATGGAGCACCAGACGGCCAAGGACACAACGGAAGGCGCCCATCAGCCCATGGGAACCCGTGGCGCACAGATGGCAGACACGGTCGGCGTCGCGAAGAGCTGATCCGCAGACAAAAACGACAAAGGCGTTCCTCGAAGCGCCTTTTCTTTTGTACTCTCGATCGTCAGTGCGTTGCGATCAGGTGGAGAAAGCCGTCGACGCGATCCGACCGTCATCGGCACTCATGCGGAGTCCATAGATTTTGAAGATCAGTGCAATCTGGACATAGAAGCGGTCGGAGTCGAAGGCGAGTGTTCCAACGGCGCGCTTGCTTTCGTCGTAGCAAACCCGACGGCCAGTATCGCGAAGAGCATGGTTTGCGTCGCTCCGTCTGACCCGTCATCCCTATGCGCCAGAGTGGGAATAGCGCTGCTCGCGCCGTTTTCGTTCAGCAAGTGTGGCCCTCCACCATGAGGTCCGAGCACCTAGAAACCGGGGAGGAGACTCCAAGCCTTGGCTGTATGACGGTATCAAGAAGCATCATCGGAGTGCTGCTCGGCGACGTAATCTCTACGCGCCGCGCTGTCGGGCTCCACGCCTTTCTCTGTGCACCATTGGGCGAAAGCCTCAGGGACGATCAGGATTCGAGTGACGTGAAGACCGGCCTGCCTTCCGACTGACTCATTGTTTTCGGCAGCGGCGAGCCAATTCTCATAGGAGGGGGCCATATTGTGCCGGTCGGCCATCATTTCGCGAATGCGGGGGTAATCCTCACGTCGATACCACGGCAGCCCGATGCGACGCGGCGGCTCATTCACCATTCTCATCCCCCCATGTCGACCAGCCATCGAGCCCTCATGCCCTGAGAGGGCTCGATGCTGCAGCTTTCTTCAGCTCAACAGATAGAGCACAGCGGGCGCCGCAGTGAGCAACCCGGCTGCCGTCAATAACGTGAGTCGATGATCAGGGTTCGCGATGCGATGAACTTTCCGGGCGGTGGTTCCGGCCTCCATGCTCCAGCCGTTCATGCAGGAGCAGAGAAGGCGGTGGGAAGCTCCCTCGGATAGTTCGAAGAACTCCATGGCATCCCCGAGCGTATCGCCCTTCAACCCGGCTGCCCGCAGGACCGGGTCCTCGAAGGCGACCGTGATCGGCGATTCATCCGACCGCAATTGCGGCCGCTTGTCCTTCGGGACGAATTCGATCTCTCCCAGAGACCTCAGGCGCCGCTTTGGCTGGCGCTCCAGCACTTCCGCCCAGCGCTCGAGACGCTCGCTGCGGGACAGGAAACCTTGGTTGAACTCATGCACCTCAGCGACGCTACGCAGCTTCTCTACAGGCTTGTGTTCCATAGGTATTCTCCTGCAAGGAGCCGACCCTGAAAACCAGGGCCGAGCCCAGGGAACCCTATGATCCTGCGAGTCCCAGGCTTTTTTGCGTCAAACGAGCGCTTCGTGCGGAAAAGTGGCCCCGGTTTCCCGCAAAAAAAGAGGCGCTTTCGAGAAGCGGAGTATCGGAATCCAGAGCGGGTACTGCTCTGAAGTCTGATGCTTCGACCGGTCAGAAGAGCGTTTCGTGGGGATGGGCCACGTGTTCCTGAAAGATTGCGCCGGTCGAGGGCTCGACTTCCTTGAGCACGACCGCATAACCCCAAAGATTGGCCACCATCTGCAGCACCCTCTGGGCATCGTCCTTATGGAGTAGCGTTCGATTGAGAACGTGATGGTGGAGGATCAGGCGCCGGTCGCCGGCGAGGTCGACATCAATCACCTGGATGTCGGGATCGCTCCACCCAACATCGTAATGACGCGACAGGGAGCGCCGCAGCCGGCGGTAGCCGCGCTCGTCATGGATCGCCTCGATCCTGAGGTCAGGCTGGTCGGGATCGTCGACAAGATGGAACATGCGCCACTGGCGGATCAGGTGCGGGCTCAAATATTGCGAGATGAAACTCTCGTCCCGGTAATTGGCCCAGACATCGCGCAAGACCGCCATGACATCGCCGCTGCCGGCAATCTCGGGGAACCACTCCCGATCCTCGGCTGTGGGCTTGGTGCAGATGCGCTCGATGTCCTGCATCATGCCGAAACCGAGAGCATAGGGATTGATGCCGCCGTAATGCGGATCGTCGAACTCGGGCTGGCGCGTCACGTTCGTGTGCGACTGGAGGAACTCGAGGAAGGAGCCGTCGCTGATCTGCCCCGTCTCATGCAGTCGGGTCATGATGCGGTAATGGCAGTAGGTGGCACAACCCTCGTTCATCACCTTGGTCTGCCGCTGTGGGTAGAAATACTGCGCGATCTGGCGAACGATACGCAGGATCTCCCGCTGCCAGGGCTGGAGGCGCGGCGCGGACTTCTCGAGGAAATACAAGAGGTTTTCCTGCGGCAATTCAAGGAGAGCGCGGCGGCGCTCGTCGCTGAGCGGCGGCTTTGCAGCGGCCCCCTTCGTGGGCACCGTGCGCCAGAGGTCGTTGAAGGTCTGCTCCAGATGAAGATGCCGCTCCTTCTCCCGGCGCTCCTCGGAACGCAGGTCGGGGCGTTTCTTGCGCGGATAGCGATGGACGCCGTGAGACATCAGCGCATGCGCCGCATCGAGCACGCGCTCAACGGCAGCGTGGCCGTAGCGCTCCTCGCAGCGCGTGATGTAGCCCTTTGCGAATTCGAGATAATCCAGGATGCCGTCGGCGTCCGTCCAATCCCGGAAGAGATAGTTGTTCTTGAAGAAGTGGTTGTGCCCGAAAGCCGCGTGGGCGATCACGAGCGTCTGCATCGTCGCCGAGTTCTCCTCCATGATGTAGGAGATGCACGGGTTCGAGTTGATGACGATCTCGTAGGCCAGCCCCATGAGCCCCTGGCGGTAGCTCGATTCATGGAGCGCGAACCGCTTCCCGAAGGACCAGTGCTTGTAGAACAGGGGCATGCCGATCGACGCATAGGCGTCGAGCATCTGCTCGGCGGTGATCACCTCGATCTGGTTCGGGTAGACGTCGAGACCCATCTCCCCGACGCCGATCGCCTCGACGGCGTCGTGAATGCGCTGGATGGTGCCGAAATCCCAATCGGCACCCTGGAACAGTAGATGATGGCGTTCCATCACGCTCATGGCACCCTGGCTCCTGCCTCCGCGTCGCGCCGACGGAAGAGTTCGCGGAAAACGGGATAGATTTCGCGCCGGTGATTCACCTTGCGCATGGCGAGGTTGGCGCCCTGCTCCTGCAGCGTCTCGTAGGTCTGCCACAGGGAGGTCTTGTGGTTGATGAAACCGGTCTGCATCCGGTCGCTGTCGCTGCCGACCTCCAGATATGCGTAGTACTGGCAGACGGGCAGGATCACGTTGCGCAGGAGCGCCGCGCTGGTGCTGCCGTCGTTGGGTGAATTGTCGCCGTCCGAGGCCTGGGCCGCATAGATGTTCCAGCTGTCCGGGGAGTAGCGCTCCTCCACGATCCGCTGCATCTCGCGCAAGGCAGACGAGACCACCGTGCCGCCGGTCTCGGGACTGTTGAAGAAGGTTTCCTCGTCCACCTCCTTCGCCTCATGGGTGTGGCGGATGAACACGATCTCCACATGCTTGTAGCGGCGCGTCAGGAAGATGTAGAGAAGCATGTAGAACCGCTTGGCGAGATCCTTCATGTGCTCCGTCATGGAGCCCGATACGTCCATCAGGCAGAACATGACCGCCTGCGCGACCGGCCGCGAGACCGGCTCGAAGCGGCGATAGCGCAGATCGAGGGGATCGATATAGGGAAAGCGCTTGGTGCGCAGCTTCAGCTGCTCAAGCTCTTGGTGCAGCGCGGTGAGTTGCTCGGACGGCCCTTCATGCTTTTCGAGCCGTTCGATCTCCTCCTGGAGGCGCAGCAGTTCCTCGGGCTTGGGGCGTCGCATTGCGATGCGACGCGACAGGGCGTTGCGCATGGAGCGCAGCAGCGCCAGATTCACGGGCGATCCGGTGACCGTGTAGCCGGCCCGGCGCATGCCTTGCGTTTCGACCGTTGAAACCCGGCGCTTGGCGAGGTCGGGGAGTTCGAGATCGTCGAGGAAAAGATCGAGGAACTCGTCGCGGGTCAGGGCGAAGCGGAAGTCATCCTCACCTTCCCCGTTGTCGCCGCCAGCCGAGCTGCCGCCACCGCCTCCGGGCGGACGGTCGATCGTATCGCCTTCGATGAAGCGCTTGTTGCCGGGCAGGATGTGATCGTGCACGCCGCCTTCGCCCGAGCGCCGGAAGCTGGGCTCGCGAACACCATCGGCTGGGATCGTGACTTCCCCTCCCCGTTCGAGATCGGTGATGTCCCGGTCTCCTGCGGTCTGGCGCACCGCCCTCTGGATCTGCGCCTTGGCGCGGCGAAGGAAGCGTTGGCGGTTCGCCAGACTCTTGCCCCCTGGGTTGAGGCGCCGGTCGATGATGTACATAGGAACGCCTGATCTGCCTCCGTTTTCTGTCAGCCCGCCTGCTTCACCCGCATGTACCACTCCACGAGGCGTCGAACCTGGCGCTCGGTGTAGCCACGATCCATCATCCTTGCCACGAACTCCCCGTGCTTCTTCTCCGTCTCGCTGTCCTTCTTGGAGCCGAAGCTGATCACCGGCAGGAGTTCCTCCACCTGGGAGAACATCCGGCGTTCGATCACGTCGCGGATCTTCTCGTAGCTCGTCCAGGATGGGTTGCGGCCGTTGTTGCCGGCCCGCGCCCGCAGCGAGAATTTCACGACCTCGTTGCGGAAATCCTTTGGGTTGGCGATGCCCGCCGGTTTCTCGATCTTCGTCAGCTCCTGGTTCAGGAGTTCCCGGTTCAGAAGCTGGCCGGTATCGGGATCCTTGAAATCCTGGTCCTCAATCCATGCATCCGCATAGGACACGTAGCGGTCGAACAGGTTCTGACCGTAATCGTGATAGGATTCGAGATAAGCCTTCTGGATCTCGTGACCGATGAAATCGGCGTAGCGTGGGGCAAGCTCCGCCTTGATGAACTCCAGATAGCGCCGCTCCACGTCCTGCGGCAACTGCTCGCGCCGCAAGGATTGCTCGAGCACGTACATGAGGTGCACGGGATCGGCCGCAACCTCGATCGTGTCGTGATTGAAGGTAGCCGACAGGACCTTGAAGGCGAAGCGGGTCGAGATGCCGTCCATGCCCTCGTCGACGCCAGCCGAGTCCTTGTATTCCTGCAGGCTGCGCGCGCGAGGATCGACTTCGCGCAGGCTCTCGCCGTCATAGACCCGCATCTTCGAGTAGAAGTTGGAGTTCTCATGCGCCCGCAGGCGCGAAAGGACCGAGAACCGGGCCAGCATCTCCAGCGTGGCGGGCGCGCAGGGAGCACCGGCCAGCTCGGAGCCGCGGATCAGCTTGTCGTAGATCTTCTGCTCCTCCGTGACCCGCAGGCAGTAGGGCACCTTGATCACGTAGATGCGGTCGATGAAGGCTTCGTTGTTCTTGTTGGCGCGGAAGCTCTGCCATTCCGCTTCGTTTGAGTGAGCGAGAATGATGCCCGTGAACGGGATGGAGCCGATATTCTCCGTGCCGACATAGTTGCCCTCCTGCGTAGCCGTCAGCAGGGGGTGGAGCATCTTGATGGGCGCCTTGAACATCTCGACGAATTCGAGAATGCCCTGGTTCGCCCGGTTGAGGCCGCCGGAATAGCTGTAGGCGTCGGGATCGTTCTGGGAGAGCGTCTCAAGCTTGCGGATGTCGACCTTGCCGACCAGAGACGAGATGTCCTGGTTGTTCTCGTCGCCCGGCTCCGTCTTGGCGACACCGATCTGCCGCATGCGGGACGGGTTGATCTTGACCACCCGGAACTTGGAAATATCGCCTTTGAACTCGTCCAGCCGCTTGATCGCCCACGGACTGAGCAGATTGGTCAGGCGCCGCCGGGGGATGCCGTAGCGCTCCTCCAGGGCGGATCCCATCTGCTCCGGATCGAACAGTGCGAGCGGGCTCTCGAAAACCGGGCTGATCTCGTCGCCGGCTTTCAGAACGTAAATGGGGTTAACCTCCATCAGCGCTTTCAAACGCTCGGCCAGGGAGGATTTGCCGCCGCCGACGGGACCGAGCAGGTAGAGGATCTGCTTGCGCTCCTCAAGGCCCTGGGCTGCGTGGCGGAAGAAGCTGACGATCATCTCGATCGTCTCTTCCATGCCGTAGAATTCGGAGAAGGCTGGATAGACCCGGATGGTGCGGTTCATGAAGATGCGGCCAAGCCGCGCGTCCTTCGAGGTATCGACGAGCTGAGGCTCGCCGATGGCCGCCAGGATGCGCTCAGGGGCGCTTGCATACATCATGGGATCGGTGCGGCACCCTTCCAGGTAGTCCGCCAGGGACATCTCCGCCTCGCGGCGGGTTTCATAGGCTTTCAGGAAACTCGAGAACAGGTCGTCGGAATGAAGCATGGCGCCACCGATATCCAATCCCTCTCAGAGACAACGATTGTGCACCGCTAAGGTTGCCCAGACCATGCGATACTATGATGCGGCCAAATGGTGCGGCATATCCCTTTCGTTGTGGCGGCTGATGTTCAGGTCGCCACAAATCCGATTGATCTCGGGTCCGTCCGTGCGACTTGGAAGTTTGCCCGCCCTGACGATCAGGGTCGCGGATTGCGGGCGGGACGGCAAGTTAAAGTTTCTCACCAGCAGCCTGTTTTGGTGTGCCGCATTGCCGCCTGCACCAACTTGAAAAGACTTTTCTCCAAGTGAGCGCAAGCTCTTACCTAAGATGTGGGAAGACTTGGCGCGCAAGCCAGACTCCGGTGATTCACTTGCCCGTGACCATGTGGAAAAGCCAGCAAGCGCTGCAATGCAGCAAAAGCCCGTCCCTGCGATGAAACAATCCTTGTCTGCATCGGTTGACGGCGGATCGATGGGGCCTATCGTCTGTAGCGTCCGAATACCCAGCGCGGCTTACCCCTTCGATCCGCTCAATCCGGAGGACTTTCCTGTGATCAAAGCTTTCGGCTATGCCGCTCAGGATGCGAGCACACCGCTGTCCCCCTTCAGCTTCGAGCGCCGGGATCCAAGCGAGCGCGACGTTCAGATCGACATTCTCTATTGCGGCGTTTGCCATTCCGATCTGCATACGGTTCGGGAGGAATGGGGTGGCACGCTCTATCCCTGCCTGCCGGGCCATGAGATCGTCGGCCGTGTCAGCCGCGTCGGTTCAGGAGTGCAGAAGTTCAAAGCCGGCGATGTCGTGGGCGTCGGCTGCATGGTCGATTCCTGCCGCACCTGCCGCTCGTGCCGCGAGGGACTGGAGCAATACTGTGAGGTCGGGTTCACCGGCACCTATAACGGCCCGGAGCAGGGCACGGGCGCCAACACCTATGGCGGCTATTCCGACACTATCGTGGTCGATGAGAGTTTCGTCCTGCGGGTACCCAATGGTCTCGATCCGGCAGCTGCGGCGCCTCTCCTGTGCGCTGGCATCACTACATTCTCGCCCCTGCGCCGCTGGCGCGTTCAGGCCGGGCAGAAAGTCGGCGTCGTGGGTCTCGGCGGCCTCGGCCACATGGCCGTGAAGCTCGCCCGCGCCATGGGGGCGCATGTGGTTCTGTTCACCACCTCACCCAACAAGCGCGAGGATGCCCTGAAACTGGGCGCTCACGAGGTCGTCGTCTCCAAGGACCAGGAGGCCATGAAGCCGCACCGCAACAGTTTCGACTTCATCCTCGACACGGTCGCGGCTCCGCACGATCTCGACAGCTACCTCGTGTTGCTCGCCCGCGACGGCGCCATGGTGCTGGTTGGCGCGCCCGCCGAACCGCATCCGGCCACCACCGTCTTCAACCTGATCATGAAGCGGCGCCAGCTCGCCGGCTCCCTCATTGGCGGCATCGCGGAGACGCAGGAAATGCTCGACTTCTGCGCTCAGCATGGAA
>JAJFBI010000614.1 GCA_020697385.1 Microvirga sp.
CGGCCACATCGCCTATTCCCGGGTCTCATTGCACGAGGCACGGTCCATCAGAGCCTGCGTGTTGGCCCCGCTGGCCGTCTCTCCGGCCTTCCAGAGGCAGGGCGTCGGGACGGCTCTTGTCCGGCATAGCCTGATGCGCCTGACGAAGGACGGTTACGATCTCGTCGTCGTTCTTGGGGAGCCCGATTATTACAGCCGCTTTGGCTTTGATCCCAAGCTGGCGGAAAAACTGGAAACCCCCTATGACGGGCCTTATCTCCAGGCCCTGGCGCTCTCCGATCACGGGAAAGGCGCCCATGGCCCTGTATCCTATGCCAGGGCCTTTGCGGAACTGAACTAGACATGCCTCGCTACAAGCTTGTCGTCGAGTATGACGGCACGCCATTCACCGGGTGGCAGCATCAGACGAACGGCCTCTCCGTGCAGCAGGCTGTCGAGGATGCCATTGCGCGCTTTACCGGCACGCCCGTGCGCATCCACTGCGCCGGCCGCACCGATTCAGGCGTTCACGCCACCCATCAGGTCGTGCATGTGGACCTGGAGAAGGAGTGGCGGGCGGATACGGTGCGGGACGCCACCAATTCCCATTTGAGGCCTGCTCCCGTGGCCATCCTCTCGGCCCAGATCGTGCCCGAGACATTCAACGCGCGCATGTCCGCAGTGAAACGCCATTACGTCTATCGCATCCTCAACCGCCGCGCGCCGCCGACCCTCGACGCGAGCCGGGTCTGGCACGTGGCATGGGCGCTCGATGCGGACGTCATGCACGAAGCCGCGCAGATGCTGGTGGGGCGGCACGACTTCACCACGTTCCGGGCGGCGGAGTGCCAGGCCAACAGCCCGATCCGCACCCTCGACCGGCTCGACGTGGAGCGGATCGGCGACGAGATCCGCATCTCAGCCTCCGCCCGCTCGTTCCTGCACCACCAGGTGCGCTCGATGACCGGAACGCTGGAGCGGGCTGGCGCGGGGCGCTGGTCGGTGGAGGATGTGCGAGCGGCGCTCGAAGCGCAGGACCGCAAGCGCTGCGGCCCCATGGCTCCGCCGACGGGCCTCTATCTCATCGGGGTCGATTATCCGGAGCTAGCCTAGAAGACCCCGCATCGCCGTTCCAACGAAGGTATTGAGCACGATGCCGAGCACGACGATGCCCAGTGCCGGCATGCTCGTGACACCCAACGTCGACTTGGTGGCAAACCATTGCAGCCGGACGATGATGATCGCGAAGGCGAGGCTGAAGAGGCTGGCGAGGCCGGGAGGCGCCCAACCCAGCAGCATGAGCATGGCCGGCACCGACAGCACCAGCATGCCGATGACGGAGATCCAGTTCGTGACGATCACGAAGGGCATATAGGCCTTCTCAAGCCGAAGCCAGCGGGCGACCCAGATCATGGCAACCGGAAGTGCCAGGAAACCCGCCACATGTCCGAGGGCGACGACGAGATCGAGCCAGACATTATCCAGCAGTGACCGGTCGGGCTGAAGCAGGCCGAGACGCAGGCGCTCGAAGGCCAATGAGACCACATAGGCCGGAAGGGTGAGCCAGAGCGCCGTGAAGGAGCGCCAGAAGCCTCGCTCGCTCATGTCGAAGGACTTCAGCCCCTCCGCCCTGCTGTTGAGCAGGTCCAGGGTTCCCCTGAACGAGCGATTGACCTCATCCGCCGTGACGATCATGAGCAGCCTCAACAATAAAGTCGCTTGCTCACGGGAAAGGACGAACGCACTAAAACGTTCCGCCCACTTTCCGACTTTAGTCTAAATAGTCAGGCTTCGGCCGTCAGGATGCGGCAGCGAAATAGGTGTCGAGCACCTTACGATAAATCCCTGTCAGACGGTCCAAATCAGCGACTGGCACCCGCTCGTCGATCTGGTGCATGGTCTGGCCGACGAGGCCGAACTCCACCACAGGGCAGTCCTTCACAATGAAGCGAGCGTCCGACGTGCCGCCCGTGGTGGAGAGCTTCGGCTCGAATCCGGTCTCAGCCTTGATAGCGTCGGCGATGAAGCCCACGAACGCATTCGGCGGTGTCAGGAACGCGACCGCATTGGTCGGGTCCATCGACAGGCGATAGCGCACCGTGTTGCCGGCGGCCTCGCGCAGACGGCCCTCGATCTCCTCCTCCAGGCTTTGAGGCGTCCAGAGATCGTTGAAACGGATGTTGAAGGTCGCCCGCGCCTCGGCCGGGATGACGTTGGAAGCGGGGTTCCCGACATCGACCGTGGTCACCTCCAGGTTCGAGGCGTCGAAATGTTCGGTGCCTTGATCGAGCGGCTGGCTCAGGAGCCCTGAGATCAGGCGCAGCATGCCGGGGATCGGATTATCGGCCAGATGCGGGTAAGCCACGTGCCCCTGCTTGCCCTCGACGACGATCCGGCCCGTAAGCGAGCCGCGACGGCCGATCTTGATCATGTCGCCGAGCTGGTTGGGATTGGTTGGCTCGCCGAGGATGCAATGGTCGAACCGCTCGCCGCGGCCCTTCGCCCATTCGAGGAGCTTGACCGTGCCATTGACGGCCGGCCCCTCCTCGTCTCCCGTGATGAGGAACCCGATGGATCCCTTGAACCCGGGAGTGTTGCGGATGAAATCGAGCGCCGCCGCCATCATGCAGGCGATGCCGCCCTTCATGTCGACCGCGCCGCGCCCGTAGAGCTCACCGCCATGGATCTCGCCGCTGAACGGATCGTGCGTCCAGCGGCCCGCATCGCCCGGCGGCACCACATCGGTGTGGCCGGCAAAGAGCAGGTAGGGCTCGCCCCGGCCATAGCGGGCATAGAGATTTTCCACGTCCGGCGTGCCGGGCTCGGAGAAGACCGGCCGATGCACCTCGAACCCCGCCTCCTTCAGCACGCCCTCGATGAGAACAAGCGCCCCACCCTCCTCCGGCGTCACGGATGGGCAGCGCAGGAGAGACTGGGCGAGGGAGAG
>JAJFBI010000615.1 GCA_020697385.1 Microvirga sp.
CGTGCCCACCGACCCTTCCTCCGCTGCCTTCCCCCTGGTGGCGGCTCTGATTACCCCTGGGTCGGACGTTGTGATCGAGGGCGTGATGATGAATCTGCTCCGCACCGGCCTCATCACCACGCTGATCGAGATGGGCGCTGCCATCGAGCGCCTGAACGAGCGCAACGAGGGCGGCGAAACGGTGGCTGATCTGCGCGTCCAGCACAGCAGACTCACTGGCGTGACGGTTCCCCATGCCCGGGCGCCGGCGATGATCGACGAATACCCGATCCTGGCGGTGGCCGCTTCCTTTGCCGAAGGCACGACCCGGATGCAGGGGCTTCATGAGCTGCGGGTCAAGGAATCCGACCGCTTGGCGGCCGTGGCCGCAGGCCTTGCCGAGGCTGGCGTCAGTTATGAGATCGAAGGCGACGACCTGATCGTCCATGGCTCCGGCGGCAAGGTCCGGGGCGGCGGCAACCCGGTGGCGACCCATCTCGACCACCGCATCGCCATGGCGTTCCTGGTCATGGGCCTGGCGACGAGTGAGCCGATGACGGTCGATGACGGCGCCATGATCGCCACCAGCTTCCCCTCCTTCATCCCGCTCATGCGGGAGCTCGGCGCCACGATCCAGGATTGAGCCTACCCATGATCATCGCCATCGACGGCCCCGCGGCTTCCGGCAAGGGCACCCTGGGCAAGCGCCTTTCGGAGCATTACGGCTTCGCCCATCTCGACACCGGCCTGCTCTACCGGGCGGTGGCCCGTGTGCTGATGGACGGGAACGTACCCCTCGACGATCGGGATGCGGCCGCCGAGGTGGCGCAGAACCTCGACGTCTCGCACCTGGAGGACGATTCCCGCCTCAGGGGCGCCGCGATGGGCGAGGCTGCCTCGGTGGTGTCCGCCTATCAGCCGGTGCGCGACGCGCTGATGGCCTTCCAGCGCCAGTTCAGCATGCAGCAGCCGGGCGCCGTGCTCGACGGGCGGGACATCGGCACCGTGGTCTGCCCGGATGCGGACGTGAAGCTCTTCATCACCGCGGCTCCCGAGGAGCGGGCGCGACGGCGCCACCTCGAACTGCTTCGGCGCGGCGAGCAGGCGGAATACGAGACGATCCTCGAGGACATCCGCCGCCGGGACGAGCGCGACATGAACCGCAGCACGGCCCCGCTCAAAGCCGCCGCCGACGCGGTGACCCTCGACACGACGGACCTCGACCCCGACGCAGCGTTCCAGGCCGCGCTCACGATCATCGAGGCCAAGCATTCTTAAGCTGCATTCTTAAGCTCCCCTCTGGTCCGGGAGCAGCCTTGCCTTACTTCCAGAAGCTGGCACAGTTTTCCAACCAATCCGGCTCCCGCACAGGAGAATCCGATGGTTCGTTCCGGCTTCACCCGCCTCGCCGCAGCCTTGGCCTGTCTCTGGGCGCTCCTCGGCCCGCCGGCCCAGGCTCAGACCGAAACCGAGGTCGACCTCGCGCTCGTGGTCGCGGTGGACATCTCCTTCTCCATGGACACGGACGAGCAGGCCCTGCAGCGGGAAGGCTTCGCCCAGGCCTTTCGCTCCAAGCTCGTCCATGACGCGATCCGCGGCGGCATGCTGGGCCGGATCGCCGTCACCTACATGGAGTGGGCGGGCTCGCCTGATCAGAAGGTGATCGTCCCCTGGACGGTTCTCGACAATTCCGAAAGCCTGATGGCCTTCGCCGACAGGATCGCCTCGACACCCTTGCGGCGGGCGCAGCGGACCTCGATCTCCAGTGCCATCGATTTCAGCGTGAAGCTTCTGGACGAGAGCGGCCTCAACGCCACCCGGCAGGTGATCGACGTGTCGGGTGACGGTCCCAACAACCAGGGCCGGGTCGTGCTGGAAGCCCGCGATGCGGCGCTCGCCAAGGGCATCACCATCAACGGGCTGCCGATCATGCTGCGCCAGCCCGGCTACCTCGACATCCCGGACCTCGACGTCTATTACAAGGATTGCGTGATCGGCGGCCAGGGCTCTTTCACCGTTCCAGTGCGGGAGCGCGACCAGTTCATCGAAGCGATCAAAACCAAGATATTGCTCGAGGTTGCCAACCTGATGCCCGGACAGCCCCTGATCAGCCGCATCCAGTCCCCTCAGCGCACCAACTGCATGGCAGGCGAGATGCAGTGGCGTGACCGCTGGAGCAATTGAGCTGTCTCTCCCATGAAGCAATTGACGCTGGCGCTCGTGGCCCACGACGCCAAGAAGGACGACATGGCCGCATTCGTGGCCCTGTACGAGAATGATCTTCGCCCCTTCGCTCTCTTCGCCACCGGCACCACCGGGGCGCGCGTGATGGAGCGCTGCCCTGCGCTTTCGGTCACGCGGCTGAAGAGCGGCCCGCTCGGCGGCGATCAGCAGATCGGCGCGATGATCGCGGAAGGCAGGATCGACGCCCTGTTCTTCTTCGTCGATCCGCTCTCGCCGCATCCGCATGATGTGGACGTGAAGGCCCTGATGCGCCTTGCCCTCGTGTACGACATTCCCATGGCCCTGAACCGCGCCACGGCGGGGCGACTGATCGAGTCGTTCCGGAGCTAGAGCCCGCCGGGCTTCGCATGCTATGCCCATGGATATTGCTTGATCGATTGGAATTGATGAGATGGCCCGACTTTCAGCAGAAGAGCGCAAGCGGCAGTCGCAGGCCCGCCGGGAGGCGAACGAGAAGGAACGCCGCGAGTATTGGGAAATCCTGATTGAGGGAACGCGGGACGGGCACGAGAAGACGCGATTGCTGTTCGATCAGCGGCAGGAAAACCTCTATCGGCGTCTCGAGGAACTCGAACTCAATTTAAGGGACGAGATCCGCGAACATGGCCGGGTAACGCGGATCTGGCTCGCTGTGCTCAGCGTGTCGGTCATGATCCTGATCCTCATCACCTTTTGGCTCTGGGTAGGCTGA
>JAJFBI010000616.1 GCA_020697385.1 Microvirga sp.
CGTCTGCTCCTCAGGATGAGGCTCAGGTAAACGGAACAGGGTGAGGGCTTGGCGTCATCGATGAAAAGAACGCCCCAGCCGAAGGGTGGTGTTCACGCACATCTCCAGCCGGGGCGCCGTGGCTACCGTAGGGGCAACATGTGAAGCCACTCGGCATAAGCTAAGCCGTTGAAAAGAATCCTCAAGGCTTCTGATGGAGTGAGCCTTTTGCGCCGGCTTGTCTCGGAAGAGATAGAACTGCTTACGCCGCCGGGCATCGTCGTGGGGATCCGGCTGCAGCCGGGGCGGATGGCAGTCCATCCGTGCCGATCCGCCCCGCCATCTGCCTCATGTCGCCGGTTTCGACGCCAGAGCTCGAAAAATTCTATGGTCGCGCCAGCCGATCCGAGGAAAGCGGCCCGGCTGGCGCGTGAATGTCGCCGGATGCCCCGCAACATCTTGAGATTACCCTGCGGTATGTGACGCGCCAATGACCAACGCACCGAACCTGCATCCTTTGCAGTCACCGGCTGCGGAAGTTATCGGCAGTCTGAAGCTGCGGGAGGCACCGCGTACCATCCCCGGCGGCCGCAGGCCGGGAATGACACCCTCCTGCGTCATCACCGGCCTTGTGCCGGTGATCTCGATTGTATGGAGCGCCGCGTCTTTCTGCATCGGGATGGCCGGGACAAGCCCGGCCATGACAACGGAGCGGTTGCTCACGCACCGCGACACCCTTCATTCCTCACGCCTCATCAAGGCAGGATCTATTCATGCTGAACCGATTGACCCGCTGGCTCCAGGCTCCGCCTGAGGCCAAGGCCTCGCGGGCGCAGGGCGCCATCGCGCTCTATGTTGCCGGACGCGCCGTGTGGACGCCGCGCGACTATGGGGCGCTCGCCCGCGAGGGATTTCAGAAGAACGCCATCGTGCACCGCGCCGTGCGACTGGTGAGCGAGGCGGCGGCGTCCCTGCCGCTGGTGCTCATGAGCGAGGGCAGGGAGCTTCCGTCGCATCCGCTGCTGGCGCTGCTGTCGCGGCCCAACGCCCGGGAAGGCGGGCAGCGTTTTCTCGAGAGCCTCTACGGGCACTTGATGGTGTCCGGCAACGCCTATGTGGAGGCGGTGAGCCTCGACGCCGCGCCGCATGAGCTGCATGCATTGCGACCCGACCGCATGCGCGTGGTGCCGGATGCGGATGGCTGGCCCGCCGCTTACGAATATACTGTCGGCACGCAGGCCGTGCGCTTCCCGATCCGCGACGAGGTGTTGGCGCCGATCCTGCATCTCACGCTGTTCCATCCGGCGGACGATCATTACGGATTGTCGCCCATGGAAGCGGCCGCCACGGCGCTTGACATCCACAACGCGGCGGGCGCCTGGAACAAGGCGCTTCTCGACAACGCGGCGCGCCCCTCCGGCGCGCTGGTGGTCGGCGGCGCGACGCTCACCGACGCGCAGTTCGACAGGCTGAAAGGAGAGTTGGAAACCAATTACCAGGGCGCCGGCAATGCAGGCCGCCCATTGCTGCTCGAAGGCGGTCTCGACTGGAAGCCGCTCTCGCTCTCGCCGAAGGACATGGACTTCGTCGAGGCGAAGGCTGCCGCCGCGCGAGAAATCGCGCTCGCCTTCGGCGTGCCGCCGCTGCTGCTCGGCCTGCCCGGCGACAGCACCCATGCCAACTACGCCGAGGCCAACCGCGCCTTCTATCGCCAGACCGTGATCCCGCTCGTCAAGCGCACGGCGGAAGCGCTCGCCCACTGGCTCGCGCCAGCCTATCGCGAGACGCTTGCGCTGGAGCCTGATCTCGACGCCATCGAGGCGCTTGCGGATGAGCGCGAAAGCCTCTGGCGGCGCGTCTCGGCGGCGGCGTTTCTCAGCGATGACGAGAAGCGCGAGGCGGTGGGATATGGGCGTGTGACGGCAAAGAGAGCACCGGGATGATCGCGCTTTTCCCTTCCGCCTTGAGGGGAGGGGTATGGCGTGGGTGGAGAGACCAAGTAACCCCTTTCCGTCATGGCCGGGCTCGTCCCGGCCATCCACGTCTTTGAGCGGTGTAAAGACGTGGCTCCCCGGAACAAGTCCGGGGATGACGTGGGAGGGTGTCATCCCGGTGCTGCGCAGCAGAACCCGGGATCGCTGGACGAGGATGGCGCTGTTTCATCTCTCCTGATGGGAGAGGTCGGACCGGAAGTCCGGGTGAGGGGTTAGCGCCCCCTCCAAATGAGCCTGTAACCCCTCACCCCAACCCTCTTTCTTAGGGAGAGTGAGACCAGCGCCCCATCCTGTAAGCGATCCCGGATCTCCGCTGATTCTTCGTCCGGTTGACGACGATCAGTCGCTGCCATCGCGACGACAGCGACTCCCTCAAGCACCCTCAACGGAGTTTTTCACGAGAACAAATCATGAACTCATTTGACCAGATCACCGAAGCCGTCATCCGGCGCGGTGATCTTGCCCATCTGGCCCTGTTCGTCTGGGCCAGCGGGGCGTCCGCCTTGCTTGCCATGACCCTGCGCGACCTGTTCGCGGCCAACCGCCGGTTCGATGCGTTCGTGCGCGAGCTGTCCCTGTTCAACCGCCGTCATTCGGGAGATTCCTCGTGACCCGCCTTTCAACCCGTACGCGCCGCAAGCCGAAGGCGGCGCGGGAGAACCAGACCCGCGCCGCGACGGTGTTTCGCGACTTCGTGCGCCAGCTCGAAAAGCTCGATGGGAAACCGCCCAAGCCGGCGCGCGAGGCCGCGCGATGATAGCGGCCGCACCCACCGTTCGTGAGCGCAAGTTCCTGCCCGAGCCCCTGAGCGGCGTCGATGCGGAGGGCGTGTTCGAGGGCTATGCCAGCCTGTTCGGCGAGGCCGATCTCGGCAAAGACGTGGTCATGCCGGGCGCCTTCCGCGACAGCCTCAAGAAACGCGGTGCCACGCAGGTG
>JAJFBI010000617.1 GCA_020697385.1 Microvirga sp.
CCCGGCGTGTTCATCATGGACTGCGAAACCTTCGAGGTGCTCGGGCGCTGGGAGATCGATCGCGGGCCGCAGAAGCTCCATTATGATTTCTGGTGGAACCTGCCGCGCGACTACATGGTGACGAGCGAGTGGGGGCTGCCGCCGCAGTTCGAGAACGGCATCGTTCCCGAAGACCTGCTCGGTAACCGCTACGGCCATCAGATCCATTTCTGGGACCTGAGCGGCCGTCGCAACGTGCAAACCATCGATCTCGGCGCCAATCACCAGATGGCGCTCGAGGTGCGGCCGGCCCACGATCCCGCGCGGGAGTACGGCTTCCTCGGTGTCGTGGTCGACACGACGAACCTCGAAGGCTCAATCTGGACCTGGTGGCGCGAGAACGGCAAGTTCCACGTCGAGAAGACCGCCACCATCCCGCCCGAGCCCGCTCCGGCCGACGATCTGCCGCCGCTGCTCAAGGGCTTCGGCGCCGTGCCGCCACTCGTCACCGACATCGACCTGTCGCTTCATGATCGCTTCCTCTACGTGGCCTGTTGGGGGACGGGGGAGCTTCGCCAGTACGACGTCTCGGACCCGCGCAAGCCCACGCTCTCAGGCTCGGTACGCATCGGCGGGGTCGTGAAGCGCACGCCTCACACCGACGGGTCGTGAAGCGCACGCCTCACACCGACGGCAAGCCTTTCGCAGGCGGGCCACAGATGATCGAGATCAGCCGCGACGGGAGCCGGGTCTACTTCACCAACTCGCTCTACTCGACCTGGGACACTCAGTTCTATCCCGGCGGTGTGCCGGGCGCGCAGGCGATGGCGCAGGCCGGAGCGAACGGCGGCATCGAGCTCGCGGCGGACTTCCACGTGATGTTCCCCGCGGGTTACGCCGCCCACCAGATCCGGCTCGAGGGCGGCGACTGCTCGACGGACTCGTTCTGCTACCCCTCCGCGTGAGGAGCGTAGGGTGGACGGGCAGGCGGCACTCTGGGCCGCGATCCTCGCGAGCGGCGTCTATCACGGGCTAAACCCCGGGATGGGATGGCCGCTCGCTGTCGCGGCCGGGCTAACGGAGCGCCGCGGAGCTGCGGTGGCACGAACCCTCGCGCCGCTCGCCGCGGGTCACCTCCTGTCGATAGCAGTCGTGCTGCTGCCGTTCGGAGCGTTGACGGTATTGCTCGATTGGACCCGCGAGATCCGCATCACCGCCGGCCTGGTAATCATCGGGTTCTCGGCAGTGTTGCTACTCTATCCAAGGCATCCGCGCTGGCTCGCACGCGTGCGCCCCACTGAGGTGACGCTTTGGTCGTTTTCTGTAGCGCTCCTGCACGGGGCAGGGCTGATGCTGGTCCCCATGTTGCTGGGCCTTTGCGCACAACCTGCCGTGCTCGGGAGCGGGGCGCCCGGCAACAGTCTCGTCGCCAACTCTGGCCTGGCGCTTGCGGTCGCGTTCGCGCACACGGCTGCCCTCGTTGCAGCGAGCGGACTGCTCGCATGGGCTATCTACCGCATTCTCGGGCTGGAGTTGCTGAGGCGGTCATGGTTCGACCTGGGTCGGGTCTGGGCTGGGAGCCTCGCGCTTACCGGCGCGCTCGCCGTTTGGACCGCAGTATGAGGTGGCAAATAGAAGCACCGAACGGGCAGTGCGCATCACACTCAGCCTCGCCTCCTCGCCCCCCGCCATCGTCAGGGCAGCCGTCGACGGCAGCCTACCTTACGGATTGACCGCTTCCAGCTTCTCGGAGCTGCCCATGCAATCGGAGGAACAGCTGCAGATCGCAGGATGAGTGATGTTGCTACTATACCTTCGCACGAGAGGGCGACGGTTCGATTCCGACTTGGTTCGGGCTGCGTGAAGACGAGGGATTTCCGATGAGGTCCGAGCGAAGGCTTACTGTGGCCGGAACGCAAGATAATGTCTGTCTTGTCGTGCATTCGCGCGACGCGCTTCTGATGGGCACTCTCGATGCGGCCAATCTCGCGCAAGAAGCCGATGAAACGCTTTTTCGGGCGAGTCCCTCGTGCCGGAGGAACGGCAGCGGGCCGACGAGCGGGCGTAGTGCAATCGAGCTTTGCGGGCGCGTGTCGACGGGCGGACGTCTTGTCACCCCACGATTATCGGGCGCGGGACGGCGTCAGCGTCGACCTGAATTCCACGCGTGCCAGCCTTTCGCTTTCGCTCGTTGGGCAAAGTGGATTAGCGTCATGCGCGGCGGTTGTGTAGCCTTGATGCGCGTCTACCGCCCTGGCGTCGTACCCCGTTTAAGGTAGGCTGGTGCTTGGCGCTTGTTGATGAAGGAACACCGCTGCGACGTGTCTTGGCAGCTCAATCTTTGTGCGTGGCTTACTTCAGAAAGGAGACGATTATGAAGATCGTGACCAGCTTGAGCTTCCAGGGTCAGTGCCGCGACGCGTTCGAGTTCTACGCCAAGGTTCTAGGAGGGAAGATCACCGCCGCCATACCCTACGGCGATGCGCCTCCGGGCATGCCGATCAGCGGTGAGAAGTACAAGACGTGGCTGATGCATTGCTGGCTCGAAGTTGGCGACCAGGCGCTGATGGGCGCCGATATGGACGTGGAGTGGGCTCGCAACATCGAGAAGCCCAAGAACGGCTTCGACGTCACGCTGCACACGGACGACAAGGCCGAGGCCAATCGCTGGTTCGATCAGCTGTCCGAAGGCGGCAAGCAGGCCATGCCGTTTGGTGAGACCTTCTGGTCGCCCGGCTTCGGCTCCCTCATCGACAGGTTCGGCGTCCCGTGGATGGTCAACGTCATTCCCTCGGCTGACTGGAAGCCGTCGCAGGGCTGACCAAGAACACCGCGTAAGCGCGCGACGCGACAGCCTACATCCCGAGTGGCCGAACATTACAGAGTCGTCCGACTGGTCACCTCGGAAGTCGGACGCGCCGCCCGGTAGTGCGTGAATCGCCCTGATTGGAGGTAGAACTCGTCGAACGGCGCGAAGGGTACTGGCATGGCTGATGACGACGCTTACGATCCGAGGGAAGCCGATCGAGGAAGCCGATCGGCGGCGGGACGAAGTGTTGCTGCGGATGCTCAAAACTCCGCCAAAGCCGCACAGTGAGATGAGAGCAGGAAGCAGGCTGGCGCGACAAACAAGCCGGGACCCCCACCTGCGGTCTCCGGCGTGAGAATCGTGCTTGATGTACGGGGAGCGGAGACGGTTCGCAGACTGCGTGCTCGCGGTAGCGGCTTGAGTTTGCCGAAGCACGTCGGCGACCCGCGTCTCGGCCGAGGGTTGGGGCATGTACCGGTCATGTCCCTGAATCCTGCGCGCTGCTACTTGCGCGAAGCGTTTTGGCCAACTGCTGGGCCAAGAAAGCGAAGATCGCATCGTTGGATCGCGCCGACTTGGCACCCGGGAGCCGTGCGAGGCACAGACCGGTGCGGAGCACCGGCTTGATCGGAGCTGAGCTAAGAGATCCGGCATTGAGCTCCCGCCTGAGCTCCCGCGGCGGCAGTAGGGTG
>JAJFBI010000001.1 GCA_020697385.1 Microvirga sp.
CGAGGACTGGGCGCGCGAGGCTAGCAACGAGCGAGGCTGGCTGGAGCGACTTCAGGCCATCCGTGCCTACGTGCAGGACTGCATCGATAACGGGCACGACCGCGCGGCGCTCGCCAATCTGTACGCCGCTCGTGACGAAATAGGCTCACTCGCTGTCGTCCTGAGTGAGCTTTCCTTGGAGCTTTACTCCTTCAGAAGGGGGGACCTCCGCGCAAAATCCCAGGACGGTGCGACGACCGTCCGCATCGGAGGAGGCGACCATGACGCCGGGCCTGTAATCGGTCCAACGGAGGTGGCGCGTGTCGTCCCTCCGGTCGCCTCCGACATTGTGCCATTGACGCATCCCGAGCTTGAAGAGGCAATCAAGCACGTCACCGCCTACGACGACTGCCAGATGGGAATGCTGGAGTGGACCAAGGTCTGGCGTCTGGTCGTGGCCGCGCGCCAGTACGTGTGGATGCTCCAACGCACCGAAGAACTGCACGCATTGAACGCCGAACTCGTCTCCATCGTCATGGACGACAAGGAAGGCGACCTCGACTTCATCAAGTTCCAAATCCGCGCCGCCATCACCCGCGCCACGGAGGGCTGAGACATGGCCGACATTACCGATCGTCTCAACGGGCAAGTCCCCAGCATCCCGGCCATGCGCGACGGGGCGCTGGAGATTTTCCGGCTTCGGTTCGACATCGCAAGGCACGTCCGCACCTGCTCGGAACTGGCGACCGAAAACGAGCGCCTTCGTGCTCTGCATGCAGAGGCGCGCGCGAGGCTGACAGACCTCCTGCACGAACTCGACACTGACGACGTTGGCGGACTCGTGGAAGGGCAAATGGAAGCCACTCGCGCATTTCTCGCTAAGACCAAGGAGTCCTGACATGCCCGACACGTCCAAATCTGACGCACAGCGCGCGTTCGAGAAGGCCATGGGGCCGCGCGAGAACCCGCTGCATCCCATGTTCCGCGATCACAACTGCGCCTACTGCGCCTCGGGCGAGAAGCCTTGCAAGCAGGGCAACCCGAGCCAGTGCGAATACCCCCACGCTCGTAACGACTGAGGCACACCATGACCGACAGCGAAGTGCAAGACGCCATCAACTCCGACGGCCAGCCCATGACGCTCGTTGAGCGACTGCGCAACCCCTCGTGGGAAAGCGTTCCCGGCGAGGACGCCCGCCTGAACATCGCGCAGACCCGCGAGACGATGGACGAGGCGGCCGACCTGATCTCCGCAATCACCGCACTCTTGAAGTTCGCCGGACAGTAGGGAGCCCATCATGCCCGACACTCTCACCGCTGCAGAGCCCGTAAGCGCCGAACCCGCCACGAGCTATCCGTCGCTGGCTCGCCGCCGAGCCGCACTGCGTGACCGCCTCGCCGTCAGGGACGACGTTGCCAATCGCCGCCAGGACGCCCGCCGCTTCCTCGCCGCCGGCCTCGACATGATCGAGCGCGGCATGGAAGCCAAGGCCGATCTCGCCTTCCTGTCGGAAACGGCAACAGGGCTGCACGATGCGCTCACCCGCCTGATGGCCGGCATGCGCTCCGATCTCGACAACTGCGGCGCCGACGACCGAGACGCCGACATCGACATGGGCGAACTCGATCAGCTTATCACAACGCTGGAGCGCGGGCGATGACCGAGGAAGAAGCCAAGACCAAGTGGTGCCCGTTCGCGCGGTCGCAGACCGAAGATCGCGAGGCCGCTCCGGCCGTAAATCGCACCCTTCAGGGGCATATCGACATCGGCTGTCACTGCATCGGATCGCGCTGCATGGCATGGCGCGACGCGACCTTCACCGAAAGCATCTACACAGAGCCCAGCAGCAGCGATACCGGCGTGCGCCACGAGAAGCGCCCCGGCGGCTTCTGCGGACTGGCGGGCAAGCCATGACCGAAATGCCCAACACCGAAGCGCAGGCCAAGATAGCCCTCTACGCAGCAATGCGACGCGGGACTGATCCGAGATGGGGTGCCGAGCCTGTGGAGATCGCGCCCAGCCGCCCATGGATCTTGGGAACCATCCTGCCATTGGGATTGATAGTCGGCGGTGTTCTCTTGGCCGGGGCTTTGATCCTGGTCGCGACTAGTTAGGAGTGCCTATCGGGTCGCGACGCAACCATCTGACGAACATTCGACAGCAAGGAGATTGAAGTGAGCAAGACCGCCGCCAAAGAAGTGACCATCGACTTCGCGCCGCCTGTGGCCGAGACGCCGGCCGCAGTGCCCGCCGTCGTGGAGGCCGCGCAACTGCCAGTCGCGACCGAAGCCGAGACGCTGTCACAGGCCATCATTCGGATGGCGAGCGATCCTCGCGTCGACATCGACAAGCTGGAACGCCTAATCAAGATGCAGGACCGCGCCCAGGAGCGCACGGCGCAAATCGAGTTCGACAATGCGATGGCCGACGCCCAGGAGGAAATGAAGCCGATCCGGGCGAACATGGAAAACCCGCAGACCCGGAGCGAGTACGCCGACCAGGCCGCGCTCGACCGCGCCATTCGGCCGATCTACACGAAGCACGGCTTCTCCCTGAGCTTCAGCACCGCTGAAGGTGCGCCGCCCGACTGCATTCGGCTCGTCTGCATTGTCGCCCACCGCGGCGGCCATCGACAGCCGTACCAGCTCGACATGCCCGCCGACGGCAAGGGGGCGAAGGGCGGCGATGTCATGACCAAGACGCACGCCATGGGCGCAGCGGCCACCTACGGGAAGCGCTACCTCCACGGCATGATCTGGAACCTTGCTATCTCGCGCGACGACGACGGCAACGGAGCGGGCGGCCTCGACGGCGGTGACGATGTCGAATCCCTCGCCCCCAAGAATGCGCCGCGCGATGCCGAAGGGAAACTGCTTTCGACCTACAACGCCGAGCGCGCCAAGCAGGCCCAGCAGTGGGCAGACGAGGCCATCCAATACCTCAACATGGTCAATGCGCGGGATGCCCAGGAGTGGCGGCGCGAGAAACAGACCGTAGAGAAGGGCAAGCGTAAGTCGGCTCTGCAGTGGCTGGCGGACAACTCCCCCGGTCAGTACGTCCGCGTCCAGCAGTGCTACCAAAATGTGACCGGGGAAGACCTGGAATGAGCGTCACCGAGCGTCGGCAAATTGTGCTGGGCAGCGAACTGCACCGAAAGTTCGTCGGCTCCTTGGTGGCATCGCTTGAGCGCGGCTGGCTGGTCACGCTCGACCCGCCGCGTCGCACGATCTCGCAGAACAGCACCCTGCACATGCTGATAGCTGACGCCGTCGCGGGCGGCCTATCGACGGACACCGGCCGCCGCCTGACACAGGAGGAGGCCAAGGTCGCCTTTGTTACCGGCTGGATGATTGAGAACGGCCACGAGTCCGACATCGTCGCCTTCAGCGGCCATCCGGTTCAACTACGGCGCTCGACAACCACCTTCGACAAAGCCGAGTGCGCTAGCCTGATCGAATACATTATGGCCGAGTGCGCCCAGCGCGGCATCGCGCTTCGCGATCCTGCGGACTATCTGCGATGAGAGACCGCCGCGAGTTCCCGCGTTCCGTCAAAGCCGAGATCGTCCACCGGGCAGCGCAACCGGACGGGATCGTTAAGTGCGAGGGCTGCGGCCTGGTGCTGGGCAAGAAGCCCTATCACATCGACCACACCATCCCGGACGCCATGTTTGCCGACAAGACGCGCGAGCTTACGGCGAAGGATGGGAAACTGCTGGGCTGGGACTGCTGCCATAAGCCTAAGACGGCGATCGACCAAGGCGACATCGCGAAGGTCAAGCGCGTCGAGGCCAAGGACGGCGGCTTTCAGCGGCGGACCTCACGGCCGATTCCCGGCAGCAAAGCCTCGGGCTGGCGTAAGCCCTTCAACGGACCACCGGAACGGAGATATTGATGGGCGAGACTACCAAGATCGAATGGACCGACCACACCTTCAATCCGTGGATCGGCTGCACCAAGGTGAGCCCAGCCTGCGACGGCTGCTATGCCGAGCACATGATGGACCATCGGTATGGCCGCGTGCAGTGGGGTGCCGGCGAGGACCGTAAGCGCACGACGCCCGGCAACTGGCGGAAGCCGATCGCCTGGAACAAGGCGGCCGCCGCCAAGGCCGAGTCGACCTACGTGTTCTGCGCGTCGCTGGCTGACGTCTTCGACAACGAGGTCGATCCGCTGTGGCGCTGGGACCTGTTCAAGCTGATCGAGGCCACGCCGCACCTGACCTGGCTGCTGCTTACCAAGCGCATCGGCAACGTCGTGAAGATGACCGACCCAGCGAACGGCTGCCGGCCCCTGCCGCGCAACGCCGCCATCGGCGCGTCGCTGCCGAACCAGGAGGAATACGACCGCGACCGGATGAAGCTGTGGGAGGTGAAGCAGCGCCTGCAGCCGGTGTTCACGTTCGGCAGCTTCGAGCCGCTGCTGAGCCACATCATCCTCGATAAGCACGCGCCGGACTGGGTGATCGTCGGCGGCGAGACCGACCAGGGCAGTCACAAAGCCCGGCACATGGAATCGGAGTGGGCATGGGTCCTGATGCGCCAGACACGCGAGCTCGGCCGCTCGTTCTTCCTGAAGCAGATGACCAACAAGGCGCCAATCCCGGACGGCCTGCTTATCCGCGAGTTCCCGACATGACCGCCGCCAAGGACCAAGGCCCCACCTCCTCCGACGTGGAACGGATGAGAGATGCCGCCGAGCAAATTGCGTGGGACGAAGCTGAGCGGCAGTTGGCCCTTTTTGACGAGGGCAAGACGACATACGGCCACCACGCCGCCGAGTTCATCGCCAAAGCTATTCGCGCCCTCTCTCTATCCAGAGGAAGGGAGGGGTGCGGCGCAGGTGCCGCCGCCTTACCCGCATTGGACACGCCCCCGACTGAATTGGAGATCGCACACGCAGCCCTGCGCGAGATCGGCCAGCGCGTCGATGACGTGCGGGCCAAGATCGGAGTTGGCGCCGAACTCGACAGCGCACTCGGCTTTATCACCACGCAATGCCTCTACGTGCTGGAGAAGGAAGGCGGCCGATGAACCGGCGCGACAAAGACAAATTGGAGCTTTTGCTGCTCAAACTCACTGGGCACTTCAGCGATGGCCTGAAGCAGTCAGTGACGATCTTCCGGGGAGACGCCCGCGCGATCGTGGCCGCCATCCGCGAGCTTAATCGGAAAGCTCCACATGCAGCACGAGATGGGGCGGTAGCGAACGCCAGTGAGCGCGTAGCCACCCCATGCGATGGCAAGCAATGCCACCCGACCGATCCGCACTGCATCTATCCTGAATGCCAATCCCCTCCCTCTTCCTCCATACAGGAGAAGTGATGCCGACCGCCATAATGACCATCGAGGAAATCATCGCCCGGACACTGTTCCAATGCAGGGCCAAGGGCTTCGCGCCGCCGCCTGCGTGGGACCAGCAGCCGATGCCACACCCACTGCAGGCTGAATGCGCGGACGACGCCAAGGAAGTTGCGCGCGTTCTTCGCCTCGTCATCCGCTCTCTCAAGCAGGAAGGTGGGGGTGGCCGATGAGCCCCGGTGCTTGCAATCTTCCTGAATGCCAAACCACCGTTGGGTGCGGCCATCGCGGGCCTCATGGCGAGTTTTGTTATTTCTACAGCAACACTCCGCTCGGTTGCATCTGTCCGCCGGGCAGCGAGAAGACCTGTCAGGGGGCGTTGTGTCCCCGCCGCAAGCCGACTTGGGAAGGTGGCCGATGAGCGACGCCGACGAAAGGCTACAGATCGCCCTCCAGGCTGTGCAGCTCTACGCTGACAAGCACCCACGCCCGACGCAGGTCACGCAGCAGCAGGCGGCGGAAATGCTGGGCGTCAGCCGCAAGACGATCTACAACTACATCCGCGCTGGCCACCTGAAGCTCAATCGGTGTGGCTACCTGCCGATCGAGGATGTCGACGCGGTCCGGGCTCCCCAATAATTACGCACGGGAGCCAACAAGTGCCCATTTCATTTGCCTTTGCGAGTCCAGCAGCGGGCACCACGGGCGTTTCCCGTCTTTACCGCACAAGACGGCGAAGGGTGGGTAAATATAGCACCAACGGCCTTCCGGCGCACCTTGCGTTTCCACCATTTTACCCGCAGGACTCGACTTTCCACACCCCGATTCCCCACTATCTCCCCACGGCACTACGCACGGGGGATGGCATGGCGTCGATCGGCAAATACAAGGGCGGCTACCGAGCGCAAGTCTACGTGGGAGGGCAACGGGCGTCGCAGACCTTCCGCACCATGCGCGAGGCCCAAGGCTGGGCGACAGCGAAGGAAACCGAGCTGGAGGAATCGCCGGCCACCAGGCACACGCTGCGCGACCTGATCGAGCGCTACCAGCGCGACGTGATACCCAAGAAGAAGGGTGGGCAGCACGAGGATCGGCAGGCGACGGCCATGCTGCGGGACTTCCCCAAGCTGGTTGCCAAGAAGCTGGCAGACATCGACACGCCGGATATGGCCGAGTGGCGCGATGCCCGCCTCCGCAAGGTGTCTGACGCTACGATCCTGCGGCAACTCAGTTGGTTCCGGCATGCCTTGCGCCTCGCCCGCGAGGAATGGAAGTGGATGAGCCACAACCCGCTCAAGGGCATGCGGATACCGCGCCAGCCCACCCCCAGGACGCGCAGGGTATCGCCCAAGGAGGTCAGGGCTCTATGCCGGAACCTCGGCTACAGGGCTGGCCTAGCCCCGGAGACACGCAATCAGGAGGTCGCGCTAGCCTTCATGGTGGCCCTGCGGTCGGCCATGCGTGCCGGCGAGATACTGAGCCTTGGCAGGAAGACCCTGAACCTCCAGCGCCGCGTCGCCTCGGTGGCGCACAAGACGCAGCACATCACTGGTCGACCGCGAGACGTGCCGCTCACCCGGAACGCCATCCGGCTGCTGACGCCGATTGCCGCTCGAGCGCGATGCTTCTCTATCTCGTCGGCCGTACTGGACACCATGTTCCGCAAGGCCCGCGACCGTCTTATGATAGAAGACCTGCACTTCCACGACTCTCGCGCCGAGGCCCTGACACGGTTGGCCCGTAAGGTCGACGTGCTCACCCTCGCGCGCATCAGCGGCCACAAGGATCTGCGCATCCTGCAGAACGCATATTACCGAGAGACGGCAGCCGAAATCGCAGCGAGGCTCTAGCAGAACAGACTTAGGCGCTGATCCGCGAGGCAAAGCGAACCCCAGGAGATGAACATGGACGAAAAGATGGTGGAGAAGATAGCGAGGGCGATGTTCGAGGGGCGGACCAAGAACCGCGCGAAGATACTTTGGGACGATACCCACGTACATACTCGAAATACGTGGCGGGAGGCTGCGCAGTTGGCCCTCTCCTGCCTAGAGGAAAATGGAATGGTGGTCGTGCCGAAGGGCGAGATCAGTCGGCTTCAGGAACGGCTGGAAATGACCCACGTCTGGCAGATGATCGACGGCAAGATGGCGCGCGTCGAGGTCGAGCCCGGCAGCATCCCTGACGGCATCGAATGCCGCGACGAGACGATACGCCTACAAGACAAAGAGATCAAACGTCTCCTCTCCGTCTCTCCTAAGAGGTGATGGGAGTTCGCTGGCCTTCGGCCAGCCTTTGTAAATCCAGTTTTACCGTATAGGAGACGATGATGCCCCGACAGACCGATGACCCCGCGCCGGACGTGCGCCTTAAGCCCTGCGAAGCCTGTGGCAGCGAGGGGAAACTCTACACGTCCCGTTACGGCGGGAACGATCCAGACGTTTGGCCGATTGGCGATTGCCCTGTCTGCGAAGGCACAGGCGGGGCGCTGGTCGAGGTCGACCCTGTCGAGGAAGAGGAGATCATGCTGCCGTAGGAATGAAGAGCGGCGCGAATGGGATCGAACCATCTTGGGATGCAAAGGGCACCAGCGTTCCAAACGCCCCGAGCCGCGCGGCATCTATAACAGAATAAACTCAGGCGGTGAAGCGCGACCCAAAGGCACCCCTACCCCTTCTCCATCTTCCTCATCTGCCTGAACAGTGGGTACTGCCCTACTAGCGCACCCTGTCAGAGAGCGGGATAGCGCACTTCGTATCGCGTATTGCCGCCCGTGTTTGTTCTGGTAGAATGCACAGTGCTACGGCGGCGTGGAAGGACACGTTACACCCGAGGACCGCTTCTCAGCCGGTCGCCCTGAAGAGATTGTGCGACCGAGGGCGGCGTAGAGACGGCGCGGCACCCGGTGCGCAATCAGTCGGTATCAAGCCCGGCCCGTAGTTACTTCCACCCACAGAGCGCCGCGCCCTTTTCATTGTGCACGATGATCGCCTTTTCTGTCTGGCGGGTCATCTTGTCGGCCACGTCGAAATAGATCGGCTTGGCGTTGTCGCAGAAGCTATTGGGGGCCGGGCCGCGTCCACTTCCGGCGCAGCTCGTCAAGCTCACCATCGCCAGCGCGATCAACCATGCGTTCTGCTTCATCGGCTTTGTTCCTCATCTCGCCTTCGCGGCGCATCTGTTTTGCCTGTTCAACCGCCTTCCCTGCGCTGAACACGCGGGCCACAGCCACGGCGATCGCCGCCAGCACTGCGCCCGCGATCGCCAGATAGACAAAGACCTTGCTGCCTTTGAAGGCTGTCCAAAGCGCCATCATGTGCTATGCTCCGCGCGCTGCGGCGGTCGTCGCTGCAGCGACCCCTTCCTCAGTCTGCCGGAAGTCTGGAAGCGGGTTCCACACAGTCCGGCGCTCATGACGACACGATCTCGCCGCGGCGCTTCTTGATGATGTAGCGGATCAGCATGTAGCCCACCGCCACGAAGGCCACGATAGAGAGGGTGAGCGCGCCCAGCTTCATCACCGAGTTGAGCGACGCGCCGAAGGTGGTGACGCTCTGAATCACGGGCGTGATGGTGTCGATCTGCGCCGCGATCGTGCTGGCGCCGGCCGCCACCGAGACGCCTCCGGCAATCACCGACTGGCTCGAGCTGGCCTTGACCTCGGCTTTCACCTCTTGCGGCATTGGCAGCGCCGGGGCGTCCTGCGTCGCGATCAGCATGTCGGGCGTGAGGTACAGGGCCGCCTCGGCCGCGCGCCGCCTGGTGAGACCCGCCAGCTCCACCAGCTTGCCGTTGACCGTCGCCTTGTTCCACATGCCGAAGGCGCGGGCCGCCCCGTTCTTGTCGCCCGCCTTGTGCAGCCGCAGGACGGTGGACTTTGAGAAGCCGGGGACACCGATGTTGAAGGCAAGAGAGCCCATGGCGTCGAACTCGTGCTGCGTGGTGTTCGTGCCTTCAAGGAGCTTTGCGACATCGGCCGCCCATTCGGCCAGATCTTCGTCCAGAAGCACCTTGGCGTGGGTGGGGCTGTCCAGCGTGTCGCCGGGCTTCACGCCCCTGGTGTGGCCGTAGCCGATCGTCCAGACGCCTGCCGGGCAGAGGTAGGCCGTCAAGCGGAGACCTTCAAACTCTGCGATCAGGTCGCGGCCCTTGGGGCTGATCTTCATGTTCTTTCCTTATCGAGGGGGTGGGGTTGGCGAGGGTGGTGGCGGCGTCGACCGCAGCTCGCGGATCAACAGTTCGATCCGGTCCATCTGCCGGCCCTGCCGCTCGACATCAGACTTAATGGCCTTACTGTCCGCCTTGAGCTCGATGATCGCGCCCTTCACTTCGCCCAGCGTGTCGGCCGTCTTGTCGTCGCGCTTCTCGCCGGCATCGACCCGCTGCGCCAACGCCTTGATGTCACCCTGCGAAGTTCCCCAGGCGACCGCGCCCGCGATCAGCAGCGCAATCAGCGTGAGCAGGTTTCCGGTCGAAACCCGGTTGTCCATTTTGGGGGCTACGTCGGTCACAAACTCCCTCCAGTCAGATTTTTGGGCTTCCGGCGAGGAAGCAATAGATGAAGCCCGACTTCCCGGCGCAGATATGGGACCGACCATCGGCCGCCTGCTCCTTCAGCACCGCACTGGCCGGAACGCGGGTCCAATGCCCGTTGATAACGGCCCACCAGCCATCCTCGCGCAGGTCCGCTCGTGTCGGCCGGCAGTCGCCCTCGCGCGGGTTGCCATCGGCGTCCACACTGTCGCCGTTGCAGCACGAGAATCCCGTGCCGGGCTGCTTGAGATCCTTGTACCAATCATGGTGCTCTGCATGCCCGTCTCCGTGCGCGCCGCTCTGCGCGAATGCCGTCTGTGGCAAAAACCACGCTGAGATCACAAAGATTGCCGCCGCGACGTGTAGAATCGCACTGACGGCCTTTTTGCAGTCTCCTATCGTCATCTCAGCCATTGATCCGCTCCTTGGGCGGGTTGGTGGTCAGGTCCCTGGGTACGTGTCCGCGTGCTCAGGGGCCGCTGCTTTACTCGACGCTCGTTGCCGCGTGCTGCTTGCCGGTCTCCCGGTGCAGGTCGCGGAGATGCTCTCCCATCTCGGCATCGGTGCCGGCAAAGACGTGGCCCTTGCCCTCGTCGATCGTCATCCCGTCCATGGGACGGACCCACCAGAGGGGCTTGCCGTTGCTGCGCGCGCTCATTCGGTGGGTAATCCGCACATGGTCGCTATCACCTGGTTGTAGTTGCGAGTAAGCGGGCCACCCATCGGAGAGCCGCTGCCGGAGAGGACAAGTTCCGTGACGCCGTTATCCAAGAGCCACTGCCGGCAATCCTGCGCCCAAGGCACGGTGATAAAGCCACTCGTGCCCACACCGATCTGGAGCAGCAGCAGAATCTTCGACCAGTCGATGGGCTTATCCAGCAGGGGGCCGCGGTACATATCGACCTGCGCGTCAAGCGACTGACGAATCGTGCCGGTCGTTTGCCGGCGAGACGCAACGACAGTGCAAAGGCAGTTGGGCTCTGCCATGAGCTGCCAGAGGTTCGACTGGTCGAAGCCAGCCTGCTCGCCGTTTCCAAGGTTGATGATGTGCGGATAGAACTCGTAATAGCCGCCCTGTGCGGCAACGATGCGGGCGGCCTGTAGATGAAAGTCCAGGTTCTGCGCCGGCGTGCGGTTGTCGGCTGATTCGTAGTCGCAGCCGGCGCGCTTATTCGCGAAGTTCGTCAGGTCGATCTCGCGGCCGCGAGGCAGGATCACCCAGTCCCACGACACGGCGTAGCCGATCAGGACATCATCGAATATGGTGTCCTTGTCGATCACCGCCTGCGTGTTTGCGACGACTTGGTCGGCGTCCAGCCCGTAGGCCTCGGCATAGTCGAGATACCCCCCAAGGGGGAACAGCGGGTCGTCCCGATCCTCCGCGCCCCAACTGTACGCCAGGCGCGTCAGCGAGGCGCCGATAGCCTTTTCGGAAGTCGTGTAGCAAGGCCGGCAGTGAAGATTGTTCACCTTGGGCAGCGTGGCGAGCCCCTGAAACCCGCTGTCGTTGGGCGTGATGTTGAGGTTTACCGGATCGCCGGGAAGCAGAACGTTCTTCCTGTCGCCCCAGAACCACTCGATATGTCCGCCGCTCCGAGGAGGCGTCCATGTCGAACTCGGCACTGCGCCGATCGGGCGCGACCACGCCCAAGTCACCGGAAACCGCGTGTAGGTGTCGCCGTCGATCAGGTCGGTGGCAGGCGGCGTCACGAAGCGACGAATGGTCAGATCGAGCGGCGTAACGTCGTCAATAGCGTCTTTGCCGAAGGCGTTTGGCCCCTGGTCCGGCTCTGCCGCCAACTGCTGGACCTCGTCCCAGATGCCGAGGTTGACCAGCAGCTCATTGCAGGCGTCGAGGAACGACAGATAGAGAGCGTCTGTCATCTCGTTCCAGTCGACCCAGACTTGGATGGTGTTGGGGCTGAAGGTGTTGCCCGTGGCGCCGCCCTTGCCGATGCACAGCTTGGCGTGTGGCAGAGCAACTGCCGTTGTTGCGCTCGATGTAATGATGCCGCTGCTGCACAGGCTCGCTGCGCCTTGGGCCGTATGATACGAGCACGTCACGCCAAGCGAGTTGGAGTCGCCAAAGGTGAGGGAGCCGCCCGTCAGGCGGGCCAGTGATCGAAGGCCGCCGCTTGCTTGCTGTGATACCTGAATGTCGGAAATGGGCTCATAACAACCGATCTCGAAAGCGGAGACGCTGTTCAAATTGCTGGTCAGGGCGACGCCTAGCCCGAACTTGGCCCCGCTCGGGTCGCGCCCGCCCGCCACGTCATAGAAGACATTGGTATTCCAGGCCGAAGCTCCGTCGAACGTGACGCCCCAGTAAAGCTGGTTTTCCGGCGCGCTGCCGATCAACTGGCCGGCCGCGAAGGTATAGATGCCCTTCACGCCCTCGAATGCGGCCTGCCAGCTTTCGCCAACGGCGATGCCGAAGTCCACGGCGGCGGCGTACCAGCCCTCGGTCAGCCCCCGGTAAATGAAGGTGTTGGCGGCCTCAATGGCCAGAGCATCGACTGGGGCGTAAATGCCGTTACGCGCCAGCCAATCCAAGGTTTCCTCCTGCATCGGCGGTGGCGGCTCCGGCGGGGGCGTGAGCAACCGAAGAAAGCCGCGAGGAAACCTCAGTCGAGACATTCGACCGTAGGAGCCGCCCGTTGGGTTGGTGATGGCCGAGCGCAACATCGCTACTTCACCGACTCGCCCCAAGCCCGCAGCAAGGCGAGGTTTCCGGCGCTCAGGCTTCCAGCAACGACGCCCAAGTAGCTGCAATCACCCTGGAAGAACGTCGCAGCGCCCGCACCGGAACCGGCAAAGAGCCGCGTTCTCGTGGTGCCAACTGCCGGCACGACAGCGGTCGGCGTGGAGGTCAAGCTATCCATCGACGCGGCGACCTCCGTGCCGCTCGATGTGCCGATCACCAGCTTGCGGCCTGAGAAATCGGCGGTGAGTGTCGAGCTTTTGCCTACTGCGTTATCGCCCGTCTGCATCCGGATTCTGTTCTGCCCGGACACAACCACTCGCGTCAGGAACGTGGTGGTGGCTGCAGCGCCCGTGCCCCAGCCGGCAATGATTCGAGTGCCTGTGTCCGCCACCAGCGCAGTCTGGTTGACGACGGCAAAGATCGTTGCCGGATTGGCGCCAGTCGGCCACGCCGTTGGAATGCCGACGCATTCAAAGCAATCGTCCGTGCCGTCGAGGATCGCTGCTCTTCGGCCATTCAGCCCCGTCCCGAGCGCCACGCTGCCAGCGGCGGTGAACGCCTGCCCCGACACAAGGTCGCTCACGGTGCTAGCTTCGCCATACCGGCTGAAGTCGAAGAAGCCGACAAGCTGTGAGCCAAGGTCTAACGGCGACCAGCTCGCGGCACCGCCGCCGTACCTGACGTTCCATCGCCGCGTGGAGATCGGCGGCGGCCCCTCCCCGTCGCTGCGTTCCTCACGCCATTTGGCGGCGTAGTCATCCATGTCGTTGGATTTGCGCCAGTCGCTCACGTTCCGATCCCCGCCACTACAGAAAGGGTGGTTTCCCCCGCCTCGGTAATGGCGCTGATCGCCAAGCCAGAGTTTGGCGCAATGCCGAACATTTCGACGGTGCCAGGCAGGATCGCCATGTTTGTCAGGGACGCCGTTCCAAAGAGGTTGATGGAGGCGGCCACACTGCCAAGGTTGGCGACCCTGATGCGAATGGGCGACTCGGAGTCGTCTCGACTGGGGCAGGGAATGCCTACGGGCACAGACGCCACGGCTGTCACCGTGAGCCGGACGCCCTGCCCGCCGTTGTGCGGGGTGAATGTCAGAATGTCATAGTCAGCCATTGCGAAACTCCGTGGCGAACGCTTAGGCTGGTGATAGGGTGAAGGGATGGACACGCGAAGATTGATGGAGCTGCTGCGCGAGGCTGAAACCGCCCTCCGCGCGCTGCGCACCGAAGTCGAAAAGCTGCACAAGGCCGAGCCGCCCGATCCCCTTGAGGGAGACGCGCTCTATGACGCCATGGGGGATAGGCTGCCGCGCCGTCATGACGGGTAAGCCTCGGTAGGCGGGAAGCTCGCGGGATCGCGCGCCACCTTGGAGAACCGCACCTCGTCGATGTAGCCCCGGAAGGGCTCGACCATGGATGTGCCGGCCGCGCCAATGAACCAGTCCGCGCCGGAGCTGTGCAGGTGCGTGACGCTCGTGATCGTGGCGCCTTGCTGCACACCGTCGCGGTACAGTTTGATCTCGCTGCCAGAGCGCACCGCCGCCAGATGCACCCAGGTATCGACCGGCGCCGAGCCCATCGACTGGATGACGTCCCAGTTTGTGCCGCTTACTGATGCGCGAAACTCAAAGGTGTTGCCTGCCTGCTTCAGCATGACGGGGCTGTAGCCGTCGCCCTGCGTCAGGATGATCTTGTTATTGTCGTGATCGGCGGGCCGCACGAACGCCTCCCATGTCCAGTCACCCCACTGGAGGTTGAGATCGTTGGCATACCAGATACGTATGACGCCGGCCGACGTGGTGGCGGGCTTGAAGGATGCGCGGCCGAACTTCGCTTGCTCGGTCGAGAAGCGGCCATCGCCCAGGATGTTGGTCAGGTGCGGCCACGCGCAAAGGTCGGTGTCGGTGCCCTGCCACTCATCGAAGTGCATCAACAGATGCGTGTCGAGATCCCAGGCGTAACGCTCTTCGGCCTCCCATTCGACGCGGAGATAGAAGTCGCCGCCACCGCCATAGGCCAAATCTACCACTATGCAGTCGCCCGCCGTGCGGTCGTATAGATAGCCCGGCGAGAAGTGTCGTGCCTTGGACTGATCCCCGCCGTACTCGATGGGAATGATCGGCAATAGCGCCAGCCCCTGCAGGCCCGAGTAGCCGCCAACCTGGGTAGCCGGGAAACCCGCCGTCTTGCAGTAGCGCCCACCCGGATCGAGCCCGACAGACAGGAAGTATGTCCCCACCACATAGGGGTTCCAGTTCTGTGCGTTCAGCTCGGCGCCGATGATGCGAACCACGTCGGGGCATCGCGGGGGCAGATGCACGATATAGGCGTTCTGCCCGATCGCCGTTGCCGGGCCAAGGTCGCGGAAGCCGTAGACGTGGGAGTCGCGGAAGGTCATCAATCGTCCCTGCCGCGCGTGTCTTCCCAGCCAATGACGGCGATACCGCCGGTCGCCCCAGTCAACTCTCCGGACACGGCATTGATCTGGGCATTGGTGTTGGTGCGTATCCGGAACTCACCCGCTGCCTGCGTGTTGCCCGTCCACGCAAGAGAGTCGTTGCCATTCGGCGTATCGAGCGTTTCGGCGCCCTGGTCCGGTGAGTAAAAAAGGGCTCCGGAAGTGACGGAGTTTCCAGCCCTCGCCCGAATTTTCGCCATCATCTGAACGCCGGTAGGCATTCCCGCCGCCAGTGAAATAGTGGCGGCAACTCCTGTAACGCTGAATGTGTTGGCGCTGATCGTTGCCGACAACAGGAACTCGTCGCCAAGCTGGACGAAGTTGGGAAGGGTCGCGGCGCCAGCTATTGTCCTGACGCTCATAATCCGGCGCTTCAGCGTGTAGCCGGAAGGCATGGTCGGGCTGGTCGGGCTGGTGGAAGCAAGACGCGCCACCGTCCCGTCCGTCTTGCCGATGGCGAAGATATGGTAGGACGTAGCGGCGGCAATCGAGCCCGCGTCCAGTCCATCTGCGCCGACCGTGGCGAAGTTGATTGTCCCCGCCTCCAGGCTCAGCACTGCCGTTCGGGTGTCATCGACGCAGACGCCATCGCTCAGGGTCAGCGTGGTTGTCGTGTTTGCCGTGCGCTGAAGGCCAGCCAGATACCCTCGCAGCAGGGAGGCTGAAACGGGCGTCGAGATCGGAGCGCCCGCGATCGGGTCGGCCGTCCACACCGTCACATCAGCCGAATCCTTGAGGATCGCCTTGTAGGCCGTGAAGTCCGGCGGGTCGCCCAGGTACATGGCCGTGAACAGGCCATTGCTATCGGCAACCACAGGATTGGTGGCCGTGACCGTCAGGGCCGCATCCGTAAAGGTGTTCTGCGGCGTAGTCGTGCCGGTCTGGTAGAAGTAGAGCTTGGCATTGGCCCGGACGTGGCCGTTGCCGTCTACCGCGACGAAGGGATTGATTACAGTGGCCATGGGCTTATATTTCCCGCATGCGAATGGAATTGGCGCAATGCGCCGTGTCGATCCTTGCCGCCTTTGCCTTTGACCGATGGCAAGCGAGCGACCCGCTCCCAACCGGCCAGTCGTGGCTGCTTTGCGTTATGGTTGTTGGCGTGGGGGCGGCATGGTTGTTCACGGTCATCATTGCCCGCCTACCAGCGCGTTATTCCCGTTGGCTTCTTCAAGCGCCTGCCGGGCCATCTGCGCGGCATAGAGAGCCCTGAAGTCAGTCGGCCCGGCGAGTTGATTGGTGAAGTAGGCGTTTCCTGCCGGCGAGTTGTAACCGCGAGCAAATACATTCATGGCGCCCATGACCGGCCACTTCAGCGGGTTTAGGACGGCCTCTCGGCCAGCCGTTCCCGAGTCTGGGATGCGCTGGCCGATGAAGTCACCGACGCGAGATAGCTCGTTCAACTGCCCCCGGCCGCGCGAGTAGCCGGCACGGTCGCCCTGCGCCACCGCCTGCCGCAGCGCATTGAGGGGAATGTTGCCCGCCGAACGGTCGGCCTGCGTGCCACCCTGCATGGCCTTGTCTATCGTCATAAGCGCTTGGTACTGCCGGCGGGTGTCGCGCCATTCCTGCCGCAAGGCCCCAGATGCGCTCCGCTCCACCACATCGTCCATCGCATCCTGAATGCCGCCCAGCGCGCGCTGGAGATCCGGGTTCCGCCCATTGGCGCGGATGGTCCGGCCGATGTCAGAGCGAATGCGGGCGTAGGTCTCACCGGCAATCTGCGGGTCGTTACTGCCCTCGCGGATCGACTTAACCAGGGGTGCAAGGTCGTCCATGTAAGACTGGAAGATGCCGGCAACGTTCGTCTCTAACCGGCGCCCGTAGTCCTGCGCCACCTTCTGCACATCGTCGGCAAACTGCGTGTCTGCCTTGAGCGTGGTGCGCGAGGCCAGATCATCGAACGTCTGACCGATGTTCTTGAAGGCGCGGCCGACAGTCTCTGGCGATGCATCGCCCGCGGTGACGCCGGCTTTCGCCAGGACGGCCTTGTTGAGGTCGGTGCGCTGATTGGAAATCGCGCGCTGCATGGGACCGCTGGGGCCGGGCGTGCCCGCCATGGTGCCTTCAATGCCCTTGAGAGCGGGGCTGCCGGTGCGCTGGGCTGGGGTCAATCGCACGCCTTCCGTGTCCGCCGTCTGAACGATGCGCTGCTCTTGAGGCGTGAGGCGGTTGGTCGTCGGGCTAACGATGCCTCTGAGGGCGGCCATACCGAGCGGAACCGCGGCGCCAGCAGCGAGCCCGAGCCACGGATTGTCCGTCGCGCCCGTGACACCGCCAGCCGTGGCGCCGGCGAGGAGCTGCGTTCCCGGCTGCGTCCTCAGAACGTTTGCCACGCCCTGCGTTACAGTGCCGGCACGGGCGGTATTGGCGACCGCAGCGGCTGGGGCCAGGACCGTCAGGGCATTGCCCACGCCCTCGCCCACTCCGTAGGCGGTTTTCTCTCCAGTCGTGACCGGCTGAAGCCGCGACGTGCGATCGTCCGTCAGCGTCCCCTTCTTCGGCCGAAGAATGTCCGTGAACTCATGGACTCGGCCAGGCAGCGTGGCTACGTAGTCAATGCCTGCCTTGATGCTGTCAGATCCGCCGACCGGCTTGTCCACCGGAACGCCGAGTTGGCGTAGGCCCCAAGCCACAGCATCGACCGGAGCGCCCACGGTGTTGGCGATGGCATCGTTTACGCCCTGCGCGCCAAGGCCAACCTTGCGCTTGACCTTTTGGCCTTCGGTGTAACCCTCCGGCTCCCAGTCCTGCACGCCGCCGCCGCCGGCCTCGACCGGGGCAGGCGCGTACTTAGCCCATGGCCCCTCTGTCTTGGCGTATTTTTCCCAAGGAGGGCTCACCGAACCTTCTCCCAGCTAGAAGGCTGCGACGGGTCTCCGCCCTTGAATAGGTAGCCGTCCTGCGTATCGCCGACCTTCGGGGGGCCGGCGGGGGCTGGCGCGGCTGACGGCGGGGCGCTTTGGCCATAGGCGGCGGCCGCCGCGTCGTGCTTGTTGCGAACGTACGTCAGAACCTGACCAAGCATCGCCCCGTAGGCTTCGGGAGTGGCCATGGCGCCACGAATGGATTGCGGCGAAAGCAGCATGTCGTCGATCATCGTCATTTCGGCCGGCTGCAAGACGCCCGTGTTGATGAAGGCTTCTGACCGCAGCGCCGTCTTCATGGCATTGAAGGCGCCGAGAACCTTTTGCGCGTCCGGACTGGTGGGGTCGTTCACGAATGCGCGCCAAGAGCCGCCGCCGGCTTCGGCGATCACCTTCTGGAAATTGTTGACCGCGCTTTCTACCGCGCGAATCTCGGTCTCCAGTTTCTTGAAGGCCGGGTCCTTCTTGGCCGGCGTCAATTGAACCGCGCCCGAGGGGCCGGTGGGCGGCGAGGCCGCGCTGGGTGCGGCGGCGGGCGGACCACCAGCTCCAGCCAACGCGCTGGCGGGCATAAAGACGATTGACCCATCTGCCGGGTTGGTGACGGTCTTGCCGCCAAGAACATTCGCCGCCTGCTCGACGGTCATCTTCCCGGTGCTGACAAGGTAGTTGAAAGCCTGCACGTCCGGATTGTTGCCGGCGAAGGGACCAGAAGGTCCCGACTCCTTGCTCTTGACCGGGATCATGCCGACGATCTGGCGCGGGTTCTGAATGGACCGGACGACGTAGTTGCCGTTCTGGATTTCGACCTGGCCCTTGACCGTGAAGATGTCGCCGCCGCTGGCCCGTGTCTGCTTGCGGATCTCATCGACCTCGTTGCCGATCGCCGGAGGCGCAGCGCGGGGCGGGGTCATCACATCACCCTGCCCCGGCCCTTCGCCGCCGCCCTGCGGTGGAACCACAGGCGGGCCGCCAGCTTGAGCCACTTGCGGCCCGCCGAAGCCTGCGTTGAACTTCTGCCCGTACTTCGCGACCGTCATGCCGTTCACGTCGGCGGCGTTGGGGTTGTTCATCCCGCCTTCGCCCGCGAACCACGCGCGAGACGCGCCCTCGGGGCCGTACTTCTGCACGAGCTGGCCGAACTTGGCCTTGAACACCGCATCCTGCGCCTGCGTGTCCGCAAGGAACTCCTGCGGAGACATGGGCTTGCCCAGCACCTCGGCCGTCCAAGTCGGGATGTTGAAGTCCATCACCTGATACTTGCCGTAGGCGCGGGCGCCGTTGCTCTTCGCAACAGGGCCGATAGCGCCGTAGCCGTTGTTCGGCTGGCCCGCACTCTCGATGCCAGAAATGGCGTTGCCAGAGCGCGCCAGCACGTCGCCCGGAGGACCGCCCGGAGCCGGAGCGCCACCGCCCACAGGCGGCATGGCCTGCGGCTGGCCGCCCAGCATTTCAAGATATTTCGGCACCTGAACTGCAAACGCCTGCAAGCGAGGCTTGATGTCGGGAGACCACCGGGGAGGCAGGTTGAGCGAGTAGCCCTGAGCCGTCAGCGCTTGGTGTGCGGCCTCATAGGCGGCCGGCTGCTCGGCTTCAGGAAGGCTCAGGATGCCCGCCGTGGTCTTGGCGGCAATCTCGAACTCTTCCTTAGCCTTGGCGCGTTTCTTGTCGTCCAGACCCTGGAAGACCTGCATGCGCTGCAGCTCGCGAGCGTCCTTGCGGTCGTCCAGCAGCAACTGGTCGTGGCGGTCCATGCGCTCACGGTTCAGGCGCGATTCCTCCTGCTGCCGATCCATCTGGATCAGCGGCAGAAGGGCGTTGCCAATGTTCGGGAAGACGATGCCGGCCATGGCCTAGGCCCCCACTTCGTGGTATTGTCCGGTTGCGGGGGCAGGAAGGACCACACCATGAAGAGACTTGCGCTTGGCCTGCTTCTCGCCGTCGCCGCCTGTGAGAACGGAGGCGGCTACAGCCCGGACAATCCGCCCCCCATGGGCACAAACCCCTTTCAGGTCTGGACACCGCCCCCGGCGCAGCCGATGCCCACGCAGACCTACATCATGCCAAGCGGGCGCATGATGAACTGCACCACCTATGGGACCGTGACGAGCTGCTACTAGGGCGGTCATCGATAGTAGCTCATCGGCTGGCCGCCGACGCTTCCCAGGTTCGGGTTTGGCGTTCCGTAGATTGACGCGCCGCCACCCCTGAACGCACCGCCGAGATAGGCAGCCGTCAGCGCGTTGTTGATGCCCGAGCCGATGCCGGACGCCAGCGCGTTGGCGCCGTTGGCAATCCCCGCGCCCTGCGCCTGCCCGCCAGCGATGCCTGCATTTACGAAGGCGTTTCCCGTCTGGCCGGCAAGACTGGAGTTCATGCCCGCCATGCTGTTGGTCGAGCCCTGCCCCAAGCCGGCCAGCGCCATCCAA
This sequence comes from Microvirga sp., assembly GCA_020697385.1. Classification (GTDB taxonomy): domain Bacteria; phylum Pseudomonadota; class Alphaproteobacteria; order Rhizobiales; family Beijerinckiaceae; genus Microvirga. The sequence goes on from JAJFBI010000001.1 coordinate 20,266, forward strand.
TCGGACATCACGTCGCGGGTCGCGCCATAGGCGTTGGTGTAGTCCTGCTGCCCTGCCTGGAGCTTGTTGCCGAACTCCTGCTGGGTCGCGGCGTTGTTGAACTGCGTGCCGCCCGTGTAGCGGTTCCACCAGTTGCCGTATTCCTGGCTGGCGAGCCCAGAGTTGAAATCCTCCAGGGCCTTCCCCTGCTCGCCGGACAGCGCCTTGCCGCGAGACAGCGCCGAGCGCTCCAGGGCCTTGCTCCCCTCGGCCTGCCGGAAGGCATAGCCGGGGTCGGCCTCAAAGGTTTTCGAGAAATTGAGCCGGTCGAACGTCGGCAAGTTGGCCGAGAAGTTGGGTCGAGGGACGGTGTTGGCCAGCGCGTTGAGGCGGCTGGCGTCCGGAGTGCCGCTCGGCCCGCCGGGGCTCCCCTGGCTCCCGCCATAGGGGTCCGTGCTAAAACGCCACTGGTCATGGCCGCCGTTCGTCTCAAGTGAGCCCCAGCCGAATAGGCGACCAAGCTCGTTCAGGCCACCACGCCCGGCCGCCATGTAGGGCGAGGCATCGACGCGGTTTTCCATCCGCTGATCGCGCGAGATGTTGGCGTTCGTGGTGGCAGCATTCTGGGCCGCCTGCGCTGCGGCAGCGCCGCCAGCCTGCGCGCCGCTGGCACTTAGGAGGCCGCCGCCGATCGACCCTGCGACTGAAAGGCCGCCCAAGATGGCTGCAGAGGTTCCGATTGCCATTTAATGCACCGCGCCTAACCGTTTCCAGAAAACGGACTCGGCGGGGGCATAGCCCTTGGCCTCGTACAACCGGCCTACAGCTTTTCCGCGTAGACCTAGTTCCGCTACCATAGCAGAAAGCACCACCCCTTGGGCAGTGGCCCGATCCTCAAATTCCTTCAAAAGGGCAACGCCGAGACCCTTGCGGCGATCGGGCTGCACGTACCACCAAGTCTCCTGGGCCAGCGTCACCTTGTAATTCCACAGGGCCGGGATGAAGGCCGCGCCAAGCATCCCCACAACCTCTCCGTCGTGCTCGGCTACAAGCATGACGCCGCTTTTCGCCAGCGCCTCACATGTCGTCAGGAACGAGCGCGGGCAAAACTCGATGTTGGGCAGTTCCAAGGCGGTGAAGCGCTCTGCCAGGCCGGCCTCTTCAAAGAACGCGGCGCCCATCCGGATCAGGGCGTCGGCGTCCTCTTGGGTGGCGTTGCGGATCATGACTCCATCAGCCTGATAAATTCGCGGGTAGGCCGCCCGGTCTTGGGATCGGCAATCGGCTGGCTGGCTACGGGGGCCTTGCTGGCAAGCGAGTTGAGCACCAGGATCAGCGTCCGCAGCGGCCTGCCGTACTCGTCCACGATCTCTGCCGTCGCCCCCAGGAAGGGCTGCGTTGCCGTCACACGCAGGCCGTTCACCTCGGCCATGAATGACCGGGTGGCCCTGCGGTTCTCCACGATGGGCTGCTGGGCGTTCACTGGAGAAGCCCCTCGACTTCGTACCTGCCTCCGTAGATGGCCCTCTTGACCGGGTCGGAGCAGGAGATCTCCACCGCTCCATTGCGGAACATGCCGAGCTGGTGCCATGTGCAGCGAGCGCGCCGGGCGCCGGCCGCGCCAACGCTTGCCCACTTCTCGTTCCCGTAGGTCATGCCGCCGTCACGCGAGAAGCGCAGCATCCACTGAGGGTCCGAGCCCTGCCCCGTCGGCAGGCCAACACCCAGCTCGCATTCAAGCTCGACCTCTCGCAGGATCGCACGCGGGCCGCCAGGATACGCGGGATAGGACACGATGGCGCTGCGAATCTGGTCAGCGCCGTCCAAGTAGGTGTCCAGATCAAGCTCACGGATCACACCGTCAGCCAGGCCCACAAGCGTCTTGCCGTAGGCGGTGAAGATGCACAGCACATCCCACGCAGCGGGGATGACCGAGGTGCCCGACTGCCGCTCGTGCCACAGGTTTGTTGCCGCGTCGTAGACGATGGTGCGGTCCAGAGTCGGCAGCCTCAGGACGTAGAAGTGATGGCCGCCAATGGCGTGCGTGCTGGCCTCGGCATCGTCCACCGTTCCCGAGCGCAGAAGCTCCTCCACCGCGAAGTCGGAGATCCGCTGGGGCGTATAGCCGTTGGCCCGGTAGATGATGCGATCGTCACCCAGCCAGAAGACCGAGTTATCCATCAGGGCCGCCGAGAGAGGCGCGGCGATGCCCCGGTCCATCAGCGATCCGGGGATTGGATCGAAGGGGAACACGGAGGCTGAGCCCGCCCACACCTCGGTCGTGTCGGTGCCGAATAGCCACATCTCGTTGTGGTTCGCCAAGCCGCGACGCAGGCCGTCAGGCGCAGACTCGGCCGTCGCGAAGTCGGCAGCGTCGAAGGCCGAGAAGTCGTAGGAATCGGACAGGAACCACTCGCCGTCCGTCGCCGCCTTGGTGAAGGCGCCATAGCCGTTGATGAAGTCGAAGCTGGAGGCGCCGTCAGCCGGGTACTGCGCGTCGGTCACTTCCACGACCACCGTAGGCGCCGCCGCCGCGATGTAGAACAGGCGGCCGTTGACCAGCAGCCCGATCTGGACGCCGTTGCTTTTCATCATGGCCGAGCCGGTGGAGGCAGGCGTGGCGCCCGTGCAGGCCGTGGCGGTGCCGTTTCTTTGGATTTGGTAGACCGTCGTCCCGGACAGCACGTAGAGGGCGCCGAGCGCCTCTAGCCCACAGCGGATGTCTTCGCTGCCTGCCGTCGTAAACGCCTTCTGCCCTGGCGTGCCGAACAGTATCCAGGGTGAGACGGAGTTCGCCGGCGCGGGCTCGGCGTAAAGATTGACGAGACGCGCGGGATTGATCGGGCGCGAGCGGCCGCTGGCTTTGCCGAGAGCGAGAGGTGATCTAGGCACGGGTTATATTCCCGAAAGTGGCGCGGCGGCGGTTGACGATGCCCTCGTCGGTCTGCGCCATCGGGGCGGGCGTGAAGTAGGCTTGCAGGGCGTTAAGCGCGTCCGTCACGTCGGACCGCTGAGCATCCGTCAGAACCTTTCCGTATTCTTGCGCAAGTTCAGGCACCAGACGCCACGTCGTGGAGCGCACGAGGAAGTCCGGCACGTTGACGGTATCGTCCAGCCCCAGGTCGGTGTGGGTGTACTGGATGCCCTCGGCCTCCCAGCCGTTCATCATGTCGTTCAGCACGTAGAGCGCGCGCACGGTCTGCTCGGCAGTTAGGGCCTCGTCCTCGCTGATGAGGGCCATGCGGTGGAAGGCGTCGGTGATGACTTGGCGTGCGGTGCGGGTTGCCATGGTCAGCTCGTGATGTGTTCGAGAACACGGAAACGGCCATCAACGCCGACCTGAAGCGCGGCGCTGATCGTGACCCAAGCCTCGTAGTAGTAATCACCCGCCATGTACTGCGTGGCCGACGCCGTGAAGGCCGCCGTGAACGTCCCAAGGGCAGCACTCACCACCGCACCCGTCACGGTCAGCACCGGCCAGTCGGAGTTCTTGCAAGCCGGCGGGCGGCCTACGCGCAGGGAGATGGTTGCCGCCGACAGGCTCAACACGGCGTTGTCGTCATCACGCGCATAGAGCGTGAAGGTCCGGTCCGTGCCGCCCTTCATGCTCAGGTTCTTGATGTTGCCCATTAGGGCGCCTCCGGCGGAGTCACCGCATACCCCGCCTCCTCCAACGCCTGCGCCATCGCATCAAGGTCTGGCTCTGGCCCTGACAAGACGAGGCCAGCGCCGGTGAGCCGCGAGAGAAGATCATCAGCCATGGCGTTGGACGATACGCGCCCGCGACGCATCTCCTTGACGCATCGGACGAACTCCTTGCGACCGGCATCGGTGAGGGCCATCAGTCAGCCCCCGCGTGATGCTCGGCGCCGTTGTGGCGCTTCTTGGCCTGCATCTGCCGCTTCAGCGCCCGCTTACTCTTGGGCGCGCCATTGGTCAGCCCAGCCTTCAGCGCCGCGATGCGCTCTTCCTGCTTCTTCTGCGCGGCCTCCAACGTCTCCTTCACAAGAGGCTTGGCAGCCTTCAACCAAGCCACGACCGTCGCCTGCTGCTTCTGTATCTCGGCGTCCTCGGTGTATTCCGTCTGCTCCTTGATGGGGACCTCGCAAGAAGCCTCGAAAAACGGGTTCCAGTCGTCGGATAGGTGACACTGGTTCCAGGCCGTCGCCGCATAGGTCGCGAAGTCCACGCGCGGCGCGCTCTCGTTCTTAAGGTTGTCGCTCACCTCGAGGAAGCCCAGCCCATCCAGCGCATCCGGGATGTAGACCTGCTTCGGCATGAACAGCGGCAGCATCGTGTCGATGGCGTTGTAGAGCTTGATCGGCGCCACGGAGGTTTTGCTCGGTGGTATCCAAACCGCGTTCATGTGGCAGCAATTGATGTGCAGCCGCTCCTTGCCTACCCAAAACATGTAGTGCGAGTTCGGCATATCCGTCGCCAGATCCGACTTGCCCATGATGTTGCCGCGCATCTGCTTGTGCAGATGGCGCCAACCCATGTCGCCCAGCTCAAGATCGGGGATGACGAGCGAGCCGTCAGCCTGACGAAACTTCTCGATCTCCGGCAGGCAGGAATGAATGTCGGCACTGATCCCAGTCTGCGCGATGCCGCCGTCAGGCGCCTGCTCGGCAATGCGCCACATGTTCTCGAAGTATGCTTCGGCGTAGAGATGATCCGGGAACAGCGAGTGGAAGCCCATGCCGGCCTTGCCCGCCATCCACACCAGGATTTGCTGCGTCACGCCGAGCAGCCAATACTTGTTGAGCGTGCTGCCAACCGCCAGCGAATGGCGATGCGCCTCCTCGATCTCGGCGGCGGGGGCGTTGCGGGCTATGAGCCGCTTGTGGGCCTGGTGGACCTTCTCGTACTCAATGCCGTTGTTGAAATCCATGATCGGCTGGGGGATGACATGCACGGTCGTCGGCAGGCCGGCAGCGGTCATGTCGCGAGCAAGGTAGTTGATGCCCTTGAAGCTCTTCGCGTCCGTGAAGAACACGACCTGGCAGCGCCCAAGGAGTGCGGCCCGGTTCCTCGGCGCCATCAGCGTAGGCAGGCAAAGCGTCGTGAAGCGGGCGACAAACTCGTCACCCCACAAAGGACAACCCATCAGCACCTTGGGGGGCGCCAATGGGTTAACCGGAGGGGGGAGCACACAAGCGGACTTGTGCATCTCCCCCCAGAACCAGGTTTCGAGAGAGGGCAGATAGACTTTGAAGTCTATCGCCGACTCCAGATCGATCCCGAGCACTTAACCGCCGGCCGTGATCAGGCCGAGGTTGCCCAGTGCCGTGATGACCGCGTTGAGCTGCGCGATCGTGGTTGCGCTGGACGACGCGGAGGCCGAGACCGAGGGGCGGACGATCGGCGTGACACCGAAGAAGCCGATCTTGTCCGTGGCGTTGAAGCCATAGATCGACCCATCGCTGGCGTTGTTGACGACGTACTTAGCAGCCATTGTCGTTTCTCCTTAGCCGCTGGTGCGGACGATGAAGTTCGGCTGATGGGCGAGCACGCCAACCAGGCAATCGAAGCGCCACGACTGAAGGTCGTTGACCATGTCGTAGCCCTGCACCAGGCGAAGGTTGAAACCGTCGTAGGAGCGAGACTCGCACCACGCGGCGCCCTGCGGCTTCTGCAGCGCCGGCATGGCCAGCGTGGCTGCATCCTTGTGGTAGACGAGGCTGTTGGTGTAGGCGGTCGCGCTCGACCCCTTCCAGGTGATGGCCGCGCTGTCCGCCGGGGCGGCAGTGACCGTCTGGTAGGGACCCGAGTCGATGATCGCCGGGGAGATTTCGACGCTGGCGAGCCCGCCCGCCGTCGCCGTGACCGTGCTGACCACAACGAACTGCTGGAGGTAACCGGCATCCGCCTTGGTGATCGGGTTGACCGCGTTGACCGAGGTGATGGTGAACACGTCGCCCTTGTTGATTACGGCGTTAGCCGTCGTGTTCTTGATCTGGGTCGACATGGACAGGTAGGTCGTGTCCTTCGCCGTCGCATACGTCACCTCAAGGGTGGTCGTAATCGACATGGTGGACGTGCCCCAGTTGCCGTTGGTGTGGGTGATCACGTTCTGCGACATGTACATGTCGACGTTGCCCATCAGCGGCAGCTTGGCCTTCTTCAAGGCCGATCCGGCGACATCGGTGATGAAGCTGCCGGTCAGGAATCCGGCGACGCCCCAATAGTCGTCCGGGGCGACCAGGCCGACGCGGCTGTCGGTCGGGACCGACTGGTTGTCGAGGCGATTCGGGCCACGGAAGAGAGCCGCAGGCGCCGTAATGACGGTGCCGGCAGTGCCAACCCAGTTGTACGAGCGGTCGGTCAGTTCCGTGGTGATCAGCCGGTCGATGTGGTTGGCCAGCTTGATCATCTGCGGCTTCAGGATGCGCTCGGAGAACTTGTCGACCGAGAGCGTGAGATCCGCGCTAGTGAACTCCAGATCGGCACCGAGCTGGGTCGCGACGGTCAGCGCCGTCCGGCCTTCGGTGACATCCTGGGGGACCATCGTCGCGCCCTCGCGGACGGTGCCGCGAATGGGACGAGCGATGCGGATCGTTGCGCCGTTCTTGGCAGAACTGCCGCCAAACTCGGCTTCATAGTCGCGGTTGATGAGCTTGCCCGCGACGATGTTGTTGGTGAGGTGCATGATCCCTTCTTTGAGGATCACGTCGTTGGTCAGAAGGGTATTCGTAGCCATTGAGGGTTGAGTGCCTTTGTCTGGCGCCTCGGTCGGTCAGCTACTCATCTCGGGGGGCGTTGTGGTGTTTCCTCCAACCGGCCGCATATGCGTCCATGTCGTTGGCGGCACGCCAGTCCTGTTGAGTCACTGTCCGGCCTCCGACCCTGGGAGGGGGCGGCGGCGCGTTGGTTGCGTTCGGCTTGGGCTTGTTCCCCATCTGGAGATCGGCCTTTGCCAGTTCCTTGAACGCCGCCGCCGGGTGCAGACTTGAAATGCGCGCAACCTCGTCTGGATTCTTCGCGAAGTGATCAACCAGGGCCGCCTTGTTCTCGGCCGCTTGGTAGAGGTAAGCCGCAAACGCCTCGGATACGTCTTCTTTGGGAAGCTCCAGAAGAGTCTCCCACGCATCCGCGAAGTCGATGCCTGCGACCTTCGCCTGCGCCATCGCCTCTTTCTCAAAGGCCGACCGCGCCTGCTGGGCCGCTGCCTCCGCGTTCCCTTGGGCCTGCGCCCGCTGGGTCTCGGAGACGACCTCTCGTGCTGCTGATCTGGCCGCTTCTTGGCCAATGTGCCGCACGTAATCATCGTAACTCGCGAAGTCCGACGCCTTGGGCTGCTCGCTTGCGCTCCTCGCTTGAGGCGCCGGCTGCTGCTGGGGGTTTCCCCTCAATGCGGCCAGCTCTGCCTCAGCGCGCAGGGCGCGTCGTTCTGCGTTCGCACGTTGGCGTTGAATTCGTCGGTAGTCGGAAGATTCCTGGAACTTCTTCGGCTCTTGAGCCGGAGCATCCGCCGGACCCTCTTGCGAGGGGACCGCAGGCGTTTCCGCCTGATTGGCCGGTGCTGAGTCGGCCGGGTTGCTAGCAGGCGCGGCCCCGTTGGAGGGTTGCGCGGGCGCTACAGTATCAGTAGCAGCGGCGTTGTCAATATCCGCGATGGTGACTAAGGCTTCGGGGTCGTTCATGCGGCTCCTAGGGGTGGTGATTCGATCTCGACCATGGGCGGCAGGTCATCCCCGCCGACTTCGACCATCGGGGGAAGGTCGTCGCCCGGAGGCGGCCCGGCTTCAGGCGGCATAGGAGGCGCTGGCGGGGGCGCCGGCATAGGTGCGCCCGGGGGAGATTGACCGGGAGGACCGCCCATCGGCGCACCGCCCGCCAGCATCTGTTGAATCTGCGCAATCGACGCCTGCAGCTGCACAAGCATCGTGGCCGTCTCGACCTCGGTCTTCTGCGTCTCGGCCTTGGTCTTGCCCGCGTCGGCCATGTCTTTCTCGACCTTGGCAATCATGTCGGGCGGTGGCGGTGGCGGCTCGGGCGGGGGCTCGCCCTCCTCCGGTATGCCGTTGGCCTTGCGCAGGCGCTTCGCCATCTCGTCGGCACCGGGCCAGTCCATGTTGGAGATCAGCAAGTCGCCAATCAGCGGCATCATCCGGGGATCAGCCCGCACGATCTCCACCATGTTGGCCACAGCCTCGGCGCGCTGCGTCGCGAACGTCGGGCCTGTGGTAACAACAACGTCGTACTCGCCATCGGAGAGGTCGTAGAGCGGCGCGGGCTTGCCGGTCTTCTCGTCCATGGGCGGAGGGGCACCGGGCGGAAGGCCCATGCCCTGGTTGACCGGCAGCATTTCGGCCGTCCCTTCCTCGCTCAGGATTCGGACTTGGCGCTGGGTGTCGATAATGCGCGGGATGAGGTCGACCAGGATCTTGCCGCAATAGCCGATCCCTCGACCCAGGTTGTCCGGGTACAGGAACGTGGCGGTGTTGCCCTCTTGCTGGCGGGCGTTGATGGCCACGCCGGAGGTCTCGTTGCTGCGAGCCCCAAGGGCTGCGTCATAGATGCCCGTAACGCGCTTGATGTCCTCGGCGGAAATGATCGCCTGCGTATCGAGGCCAGTTGATGCGATGGGCGGCGGGCTGCGCTGCGGCGGCCCCGGATTCATCTGATCTGGGTTGAAGATGAGGTACGCCTGGTTGGTTGACCCAGCCTTGGCCCACATCCCCTCACGGCCTTCGACCTGCTTCTGCGTGACCATGAAGGGCGCCTTGGGCTGCAGGGCAACAGCCTCGACGCTGGCCGAACGCGTGTAGTTGTAGATCCGCTGGGGGTCGCGGGCGTCGTGGATCATGCCCTTTCGGACGGTAGAGCCCTCCATCGTGGTTTCTTCGCCGGCAACCATGCAGATCGGGATGTAGCGACCAGCCCACGCATGGGGACCGCTCAACTTGTCCGAGCCCGATATGATGTACTTCTCGACCTTGAAGGTGTCGACTTGGCGGGTCTTCAGCTCGCCGCTCTCAATCGCCCGATCGACCATTTCCTCCGCCTGCTCGGGAGCCATCTCCTCCGGCCCCGGCTTCGGTATCAGCGCCTTGTCATCGCAGGTCGTGCCATCCGGCAGCAAATAGAGCGTCTTCTTGACCGGCACTCGCCGCCAATACTCAGCGATGCGGATAACGTCGTTCACACGCCACGGAAAGATCGTCTGGTTCTCAACGCCGCCCGGCGCGCTCACCACCGCCTTGCCGGGGTATTCCTTCTTGAAGTCCTCCACCGTCAAATAGTCGAACTTGAAGGCGTAACGCATGTCCGACCTATCGAGGAGCTGACAGAACGGGTCGATCAGCACGCCGAACGGATCGAGGATGGGCCTGATGCGGATGTCCTGCTCGAAGGCGTCGTCAGAACTGTACTCGGTGACGACCTCCCAAGCCCCCTGCCCCGCCTGGGCCGCGTTCTCGACCGCCTTGATGTAGCAGTCCTTCGCCTGGCTCTGCTGCTCGATGTTGCGGATGATGCCGGTGTAAGCCTCCGCAGTCTCCTTGTTGGCCTTGCCGCCGGCCGGCATGACCTTGATGCTCGGTGGGCTCTTGCGCACGTCGCCGGTCATCTGCTTCACGAACTGGGGAAGCATGTTGACGGTGAGGACGGGGCGGCCGTCCTTCTCGCGCATCTGCTTGGCCTTCACGTCCCACTGGTCGCCCGCGTAGAACTTCTGGCAGTCGCGGCCTTCAGCGACGTTGTTGCGCTCGGCAAGCCATGCCTCATCAGCGCGGCGCAGGGCTTCTTCAAGGACATCGTCTTTGGCGGGCAGGCCGTCGCGCTGGGATGCGGAGCCGTTGGCTCCTGTGCCACTCTGGGGGCCGGAGCCGCGTTGACTAGGCTTGGCCATGATCGAACTCCATCATGCGGCGCAGGAACGCCGCCTCTTGCCGATACATCGCGGCCACCATGCGCCACAGAAGGGCCTCTAGCTCAGCGGGCATCGCGCTTCTCCGGCAGGGCGAACGGTATGGCCTGCACCTCACGCCGCTTGCGCTCGGCCGTGTCGGGCTGGTCCTGATAGTTCTCAAAGGGCCGGCCGCGGAAGATCGATGTCGGCAGCGCCGAGCCGAACGCCAGCACGCAGTCGAAGCAGGGGCAGCCGACGCCGTGGCTGGGCTTCTGCGCGAGGTCGCGGAGGTAGGCTTCCAAGCGGGCGTGCTCGGGGATCATGCGGCAGCCCCTACAATTCCCCATTCCTCAAGGCCCGCTGCAATCACGCCCTGCCGCTGCATCACATCCGCAGCCGTGGGCATGCCCTCCAGCACCGCCGCTGGCACCTCCGCAATCGGCTTGGCGTAGTACGGCAGGCGATTGAACTCGCCGCCAATGTCGCCCCAGCAACTCGCCGCGAAGGTCTCCCAATCAACGAAGGGCTGCGCCTCAACGTCTGCCTGCTCAATGCCGATCATCACCATGTCGTCGGCCAGCGTCGGGCATACGAACTCGTCCACTATGCGCTGGATCTCCCTGTCCAGCGTGTGAAGCGGAGGCGGCGGATAGCGGCGTGCCGTCTCAGGCGTGAGGTATACGGGGCTGTTGTAGGGGCTGAACAGCATCACCCGGTCTTGAGCGCGCCACAGGTGGAAATGCGACGGCGGCATGGATACCGGCACCTTGGCGCGGTTCATCAGGTAGGCCGACATGCGCTCGTGGAGATGCTCCCAAGCAACGTCACCAAGGACATTGGCGGAAACAGACAGCGCGCCATCTGCTTCGCGGCGTCGAAACAGACGGACAGCCCCCGAAAGGGCCACGTTCAGCCCGTTGTGAACAACGTCCCCCTGCTCAGCCAGCCGGAACAGGTTGGGAAAGTACCGCTCGGAATAGCACTGGTCCGGCATCAGCATGTGGAACGCGCAGCCCTTGTCGGCCGCGTGACGGACAATCGTCGCCTGCATTCCCGCCAGCGTCTCGAACAGCGTGTCCTTGGAGCCCGCCGGCAGTTCGTACAGCTCATGCGGGATGTCGCCCAGGATGGCCGTGAGGCGGTCACAGGACTCCTTGTCGGTGGCGAGGACCACGGACGCGCCGTTGCTGCGCAGGGCCTCCAGGTTCTCCGGAGCGCGCATGGAGGCCACGCAGAAGCGCTCGAAGATGTCGAGGAACGCGGGGCCGTAGACCATGCCGCCGAGGATGAGGGGACGGATCACGGCAGCCACCGATTAGCGCACCACGCCAGCAGGAAAACGAAGGCCATCACGGGCACGGCGAGCAAACAGCCGAAGGCTATGGCTAGAAGGAATGTGCCGAGGGTCATCCCTCGGCTCCCAGCCAGAAGGCGTAGGGAGCGTCACCCATCACCAGCCGACGATAGACGGCATTGGTGGCCAGCAATTCCCGATGCAGCTCGCGCCAGTCGCTGGCGAAGTCGCGCAGCCCGAGGTCGGCGGCCGTCATCTCGCGGTGTTCGTCCACCTCGCGATAGCTGTGAAACCACGGATTATATTCGTAGACCTTGCCGTCATCCGACCTCCAACGAGGGCAGACTTCGCGCAGCATCTCCGGCAGCCCCTGCGGCAGGCCCATGTCGTTGATGTTGCTCATGCGGCCCTCGCGTATTCACCATGGATGCGATCAGCCGCAGTGGCGTACGCGAGATGAGCAGCGACGGGGCAGTCAAACAGTCCCAGATGGTGAGACTTGCCGTCCTTCTTGATGCCGGCCTGCCATTTGTTCGACTTCTTGTTCCAGCAGACCCCCTTGTAGCCGCTCGTGTTACCCGGCCTGGGCTTCGTGTTGGCCTGATTGGTGCTGTCGTTGCACTCACGCAGATTGGCGAAGCGATTGTTGGCCTTGTCTAGGTCGCGATGCTCCACGTCCTCCGGAGGGTGCTCGCCCGTGACGTAGAGCCACGCGAGGCGGTGAGCCAGATGCGTCACCCCATCGACGCCGATGAAGAGATAGCCCGTGTGGTGCAGTGTTCCGCGCGTGGGCTTTCCCCGCCCCTTACCGAATAGGCGCGTGAATAAGCCCGTGTCCGGATCGTAGTGCAGGACTTGCCGCAGGCGGTCGGCTGTGAGCGCAAGTGTTTTCATCCTACACGGCCATCCAGCTACCAACGGGGACGTGACGCTCTTCCGCCTCTTTGACGATCGGCTCTTCGTAGACCACGCACATCAGGCCATACGAGTCGGCGCCGTGGCTCGACCAGTCGTGATCAGGCCCCAAGCCCACATTCCGCGCCTCGTCACGCTTCTCGTGATACCAGCCCAGCGCATCCAAGCCGGCCTGCGTCGTGGCCTCGTTGAACCACACCATGGGAAACCGGCGGCGCGCGGCCTCTACGCGGTTCATCGCAGCGCCCTTGCCCTGGTTTGGCACAACTTCCACAGAATAGCCCGCAGCCCTCAGCGCAGAGGCGTAGCTAACGTCAAAGACCTTGTCGTTGCTGTCGCCGTCGTGAGGCAGCCAGAACTGGGCACGAGCGGGCGTGTAGCCCTGCGTCCTGCACCATTCGAGGTGCGCGCCTATCGGTTGGCCAACAGCCTCGTAGTAGTTCAACACCCGGATCTCGCGGCCAATGAACTGAGCGGCCCAGATGGTGAAGGCGTCCGCTTGCCTGCCCGTCCCGCCGATGTCGCAGAACAGGCGGATGGTCATCAGCGGGTCGGCCGCTACCCTGCCAATGCGGCCCTGTGCGCGAGCCTCGGCCAAGTGGCGGGCGTAGTAGGCCCCAGCCAGCACCGTGGCGTAGTCGCCTTCCCAGATGTGCGGATACTGGTCGGGGTCGTCCCTCAGGCAGTCTTGGCGCTCTTGTTCCAAGACGCTAGGGAACCAAGGGTTGTCGCTCCAGTTGGCTCTAACCACCATTGCGCCGGTTGGCAGACTCTCACCCCGCAGCATGGCATCGACGGGATCAGTCTTTCGACGCGGGTTCCAGGAGAACCAAATCTCAGAGCCTTCTGCTCGGATGGTAGGCCGCAGGAGGGAAAGGGATCTTGCGGACAGGCTTTGCGCTTCTTCACACCAGGCACGCTTGTAGCCCTCCAGAGATTTGATGGACTCGGCCGTGTGGTCCTGCATGCCCTGGAACGTGGTCAGGCCATCTCCAGGCGTCTTGATAACGTCGCTGAACACCTTGAAGCCGTCAGCCTCACCCAGCCGGTGTTCTGCCAGTTTGTCCTCGATCAGGCGCTTGGCGGACTCCTTCAGGCTTTTCTGGACTTCACGGATGCAGACAGAGCGCAGCCCCTTGTTGCGCATGCTGTCGTCAATCAGCAGGTCCGCGAAGAAATGCGACTTGCCGCTGCCACGGCCACCAAAGGCAGCCTTGTAGCGCGCGGGGGCGAGCAAGGGCTGGAACACCCTAGCCGTCCGTATGTCGAGGATCGACAATGGAACGCCTGATCTCTGTGATTACGCGCACGGCAGGATCGTCATCGTCCCCACCCACGATGGCCTGGGCTGGTTTGCCGTCGAGCCGATCGCCCAGTTCCTTCAATGCAGAGATGTCTCCGCCCTTCGCCGCCGTGATGAGCGAATCCGCCAGTTCATCCAGTTTGGTCTTGGGCTTCTCGTCCCAATCGACCTCACGCAGAACAGCCAAACGCAGCGCATCGCGCCACGCTTTATTGGCCCAGGCTCCGCGAGGACGCCCTGCCATTTTTAAAATCGGCAAGTCATTGAAATAGCGCGTTGCTCCTTGGGGTGAGCGACGCGGGAACCATGCTACAATTTCTGTAGCGTGCGCTACCCTACAGGGGAAGCCTCTTTAGACATTACTTCCGCAACGGCAGCGCGGGCGTAATTCGACCTGAATAGCTTGCGGACCTTGAAGTAATACCGGCGGATCTCGGGGTCGGTCGGGATATGCCAGCCATTGTACTTGCTGGCTTTGCGTCCTTGCTGCAGTGACGCAAGGGTGCTGACGCGATAGCCCTCGTCCGTCTGCCAGCGCTTGGAGGCTGCGGCGCCAATCTTGGCCTTTGCCTCCTCCGTATGCTTGTACTCGCCTTTCTTTGCCCCGGATTTGACGTTGCGCTTGAGGCCGAGCACCTTGCGGCGGCGGCAGATTGCACTGAGGGAGCGGTTTAGGATGTAGGCCAGGTCAGCGTCGGACTTTCCCTCAGCGTGGAACGTTCGGATGTGGTGGTCATCGGCAGCGGCGAGCTTCCATGGGCGGCGCTTCCCGCCCTTCTCGATAGTGAGGGAGGTCATGGCCTGTGCTCCTCCGTGACTTCATCGGGACTGTCTGCTATGTTGCGCGTCGGCGGCACGGGGCGGTTGGAAAGCTGGTGCCATTGCATCCCAAGAAGGTTCGATTCCTTTCGTGCCGCCTCTTCTGCCCCGTAAGCGGGCCGCGCTCTATTGGTCATCTTTGGGGTAAAGGCCACGCGGCTGGTCGGCGCGGCGCACTTTCTGGCGCCACGTCTCTCGCCCCTCTTCGCCCAACCGACGCCATGTCGTGAGCGGATCGCCGGCCTCGAATAAGCGCCATGCCAGCAATTCGATTAGCAAATCTCTCTCACTCATGTTCGCTCTCCTCTCACTTGCATTTGCACAGCATCAAATACTTGATCTCCGCTCATCTGTGCTCCTCCGTGACTTGGGGGCGTGGATCTCTAGGCATACCCCGCACCCCGCTAATCCCTCCCTCAAGCTTGGGTTCAGGGATCAGACGATGCTCGGAGCCTTCAGCGTGAAAGCTCACTGTCCATTCATGACCGGCGATAGCTGCGCTGCGTATTTTAACGAGTGGCCTTCTCGCCCTCCGCCGTAACGACGGCCTCTGGGATGATGCCCTTTTACGGGCGGCGCAGTTGCTCCCCTTCGCATGGCCTCCGGGGACGGTCGGGGTAAGTTCCCGGCCGGTCTCTTGCGACCCTATTTGACTGCGGCGGTCGCGTTCCTGGCCAGCATGCGGGTTGAATAGCGAGTCCATTTAGCCTATAACCCTTTAACCGGTTATGGATGGCTCGACCATCGAAGCGGCTCGTAGCTGGTAACTACATCCGCTTCCCAAGGGGCTCGCTCTGGTTGAGCCCTTTGGCGTTTCTGGTCTACTCCATCGGTGAGAACTTTGCAAGAACACAGGCGGTGAAAACGTTGATTTTACGGGCGTTTTATATTCACAGGAGCGCCTCCTGCTTGGGTTGTGGCGTCGGCTCGGAAAAGAGGCGCGGTTGCCGGTATGCCTCCTCTATCCGGCGGCAGGCGATGTCGAAATAGCGGGGCTCGATCTCGATGCCGATGAACTTGCGGCCGAGGTTCACGCAGGCAACGCCCGTCGTGCCGCTGCCCATAAATGGATCGAGGATGGTGAGCGCCTTGGTGCGCTCTATGCACCACTGCATCAACGTTACTGGCTTCTGCGAAGGATGAAGCCTGTCACGAGTGACCTGCAAAAGAGAGAGGTCACGCCAGCAATAAACGCCATGGCCGCCTTTCTCCCATGCGATCTCTGCATCAGACAGGAATGAGCCAAATCCGCCATCAAGGCGCTTAAGCCAGACAAGCGTCGTGCCAACAGGGAGACGCGCGGCGTAGTGGTTCGCTCCCCATAGGATGACCTCATCGTATGCGAGCCACGGCGCCGGATCGAACGGCCCATCATCGCCGCGTATCATCTGCCCATAGTGGCGCGATCTGCCGTCGCTTGGGCCGCGCCAGCGGGTGTTGGTGTTCGGCCCCGGAGTCACCTTGCCATCCCAAGCCATCCCATACGGCGGGTCAGCCACCACGGCATCGACCCTGCCGAGCGTTGGCAATATCTCCAGGCAGTCGCCCAGGTAGAGCGTAGCGTCGCCGAGGGTCTCGATGCGGGTCACGGAATTAGGTCCGAGCAATCGACGCCAGCGGCAGCCAGCCTCTCGAACAGAACGCCCATCGCTTCATCTTTGGCGGCCAGAGCCTTCTCGACCTTGTGCCGCGCCTCTCGCTCGCCGTCCCGTTCGGCAATCAGGCGCTCAATTGCCGCAATGGCGTCTCGGTCAATGGTCGCTGAATGAGGACGGTCCCGGTTCGCATGCCATTCGGCACTAGACCTAAGCGCCGAAAGAACGAATGCCGGTTTCAATATTTGCTGTTCAGTGAACATCACTCGCCTCTCCGCTTAATGCCAGCGGCCTTGGCCTGGACGATGGCCATGCGGGCGATGCACATGGGCTCGGCGTGCTCAATCAGGCCCTCTTCGTCAGCCGCGACGAGGGATGAAACCAACGCCTCCAGCGCGGAGAGCATGGTTCGTGCTGCCTCGATCTGGGCGCCGTCGATTGAGTATTCGTCGGTCATGGGCATCGCCACGCGGCGATCAGCGCCTTTATCGGAGGCATCTTGGGGTGCTTCGGCCCCCAGTCCTGCCGAGCGCAACAGTACATGCGCCACACGAAGAGGTGCCGGCGAGCATGGGCCTTCTTCGTGTACTTGAGCCAGTTGACGAAGCCCGCCGAGCGTTCACTGTAGATCGTTGCCGTGAAGAAGCCGGAACCGTCCGGCAGTCGGTGCATATCGCTCATCACTGTTCTCCATTCTTCCAACGTGCTAGTATGTCCTTGGGCACGAAGGACTGGCCCGACTCCGGACGCGGCCCCCACATAGGCGACCACCACCCACCGGCCTTGTACGTGCGAAGCCTCGGCCACCATTCCGTCTCAGGCGGGGCAGATGGCGGCAGATTGAACTGGCTCACACGAGCCTTGGGCTTCCGCTCCGCAGTCGTCCGGCACCAGTTCCGCCACGTAGCCAGCCAATCCAGCTTCACCCCACCAGCGCCAGCCCGGCTAATCCAGTAGTCCCGGAACGTGTCGGCCACCGCGCCAACATCCAGCCCCAGGTCGCGGGCGAACTTGGCAGCCTCTAAACTGGGCTTCCAATCGGAGGGCAACCGCGTGCCACGTCTAACGGGCTCAGGGCGAGCGAAGAGGTCGGGAGAGGTCATGCTGCGATCCTCGCGTGAAGCGGGATGCCGACACCGCGCAGGAAGCCCTCCACCTCATCGACAGAGCGGGCGACGTAGTACGTGGCCTTGCATTCAATGAAGCCGTTTTGGATGTCGAGTTGCTGCGGCGTCTGCTTGCCCTTCCCGGCCTTCAGTTCGATGCCGACAATGATCGGGCCAGGCGCCATGACCAGCACGTCAGGCCAGCCGGCTTGCAGGCCCATGCTCTTCAGGATGGCGCCACGGATGACACCACCGCCGCCGGCCGGGAACGCGCTCCACAGCACGGGCGGCTTCAGCGCATGCCGCAGGAAGGCAGCAACTTGGATTTGCAGGGTCTGTTCTGGGCGTCTCACAGGTGAGCCCATGTATTTCGGTTCTTGATCGCGCTGATCGTCGTCATTGCGACGCCGTATTCCTTGCCGATTGCGACAAGGGTGCGATTGTCCGCGCGGATGCGAAGAACTTGCTCCGGGCGCTTCATGCCGTCTCCAGTCCGATGCGGTCGTCCAAGGATAGAAACTCCTCGGGCCTTGGCGGTGGCTGACGCATCGGGAGCGTGGCCTCACAGGCGGCGCTTACAGGCAGATCGCGCACCCAGGCAAGCCCCATGCTTTGGGCGGCTGCCACCGACCCGCCATAAGTGAGAGTCGTGACAATCGGCTGGTTGGGATAGTAGCGATAGATCGTCCATGTCATTGCGCACGAGCCTCCCCACGTTTTTCCCCGGAGGAGCGCAGCGACGACGCACCCCTGCACCTCGCCATGATCTCCGTGCACAGCCGCTTCACGGCCCTCTCCCAGCCGCGCGAGCGGGTGATGCGGTGCATTCGGCAGGCGCGGGCATGGGCCGCCCGGAGTTGGCGCAGGGTCATGCCGTCCCCCGTTCACGACGGAGGAAATCGGGGATTGCGAAGTCCCATTCTTGGACGATGATGTCGGAAATCGCTGACTCAGGATCGGGCGCGCGCACCGCCGCCGAGATCGCCCTTACCTTCTCCCGGAAGCGGGCGCGGTCCCGATCGACCACCCACAGCGGGTCGCCAAGGTCGTCGGCAACCATCTCGCGATGGTCCGTGGACACTTCGTGGACAGCCAACGCCTTGTGAATGCTAGACTTACTGACTCCGGTCGCCTTGGCCGCTTGGCGCAAGGACATGTCCCCGTTGCTGACCATCTCGACGGCCATGCCCAGCGCGTGGCGATAGGTCTCATCCAGCGCCTCCCGCTCGGCACGGTCGGCGGCGTCTAGCTTGCGCCACGACACTAGGCGACGCAGCGCGGGCGCGTCGTACCCCACGCCCTTGGCCTCGCTGTAGATGTCCTTAACGTCACCGCCGATGGCCTTGCGCTCTTCTTCAAGGCGCTCGATCCGCTCCACCAGGGACTTGAGCTTGGCGTCGGTCATTGCCCTTCCTCCCTGCCCACGACTTCCTCAATCGTGGTGCGGAGCTTCCTGTAGGCCTCGAGAAGGCTTTTCTTCTCGATGTAGACCGTCACGAATCCGGCCTTCACGACGAAGTGGAACAGGTCGGGCTCGAGGTTGGAGCGCGCGAAGCCCTGCCAGCGGTGAAAGCGGAAGGTGATGGCGGTCATGCGGCGATTGCCTTCGGTGTTGCTGTGCGCGCGATGCTCAGCAGGAGGTCGCGGAAGGCGGCGGGCGTGGCAGAGGTTTCGGCTGCCGGCAGTACCGGCCGTTTCCGGTCGAAATGCCCGATCTGAAACGCGCCCGGCACCCGCGCCCAGACGAGCGCGTCGGGCGCTCGATCGCCGTGATAGAGAAGCCACGTCTTCTTGCGCGCGCGATGCCCATAGGCGCTCTGCCAAATCTCGGTTACCCAATCGCCGTCGATGGTGCGCTGCCAATTGCCAGCAACGGGCTCAGGGATGCCGTGAAACTTGAAGGCGCGAGACTCGGCAGGGTGCTCGAGAACGCCGCCCCAGGCGCGGACGCTGGCTAACGCGCTGGCAAAACAGCCATCGTCGTCGTCGATCTTCCAGCCCCAGCGCTTGTGATTGACCGCGCTCAGTTGGTGCCATCGATCACACGGCGGATGGGCGACCACCGGATGCGGGCCGGCGTATTGCCGCGCATCGCGCGCTTGGTCCCACGGATCGACACCGTCAAGGCCGTAGTAGCAGCCACCAGTCTGGACGTAGAGGGCTGCGATCACTTCCCCTCCACCGCGCCTAGAGCGGCGCGCAGCTTCGTTATCGTTTCCGCCGAGCGTGCAAGGTCTCCCCTGCCCGCTGCTTCCAAGAGCTTCGCGCACAGCTCGTCATCGTTGAGCATCGCCACGAAGTGCTTTGCTTGCGGGCCGGCCTTCCCTTCCCGCCATGCTTCGACGGTGCGCGTGCTGGTCTTGATGCGACGGGCAACGAACTTCGCCGACCAGCCACGCAGGGCTTCGCCGATGGCCTCGTTCACGCTGAGGGTGCGGATGGCTACGCTAGGCACGCTTCGTTCTCCGGTCTTTCTGTTAGGAATCCGTTTCGGTGTTCGTTCCATGGGCTTGCTCCATCCTGTGAGGATGAAGCGTGACCCAACATGGAACCGCCTCGGGGCACTGACGAAGCGCTTGGCTGCCAGGCTCGTGGCGCAGCGTCAGGCCGAAATTCAGCAGGGCACCGCAGCCGAAGATCGGCGCGAGCCCAGGATGGACATCGAAGAAAGTGCGCGGCCGGTCGGGGGGAAGACCAACCAGCCGCGCGGCGCTGCCGACAATTGGGAGGGGGCGTCGGGCAGCGCGGGAAACGTGATCAAGTTCACGTCGCTTTTGGGGAGCGGCGTGCGGCCGGGACGGGTTCATGGCGCCCCCGCTCGATCTGTCTCGGCCGACTTCTGCGCGGCTCGCCAGAAGTTCACCACGCTCTGTCGTTGCGCGGCCAACACATGACGCAAGTTGGCGGCGCGGTAGGCGGGGTCGCTCCACTTGGCCTTCATGGCTTGGCGCATCTTCTCGCGCGTCTCGGGGGTGTGTGGGCCTCTCACTGGCTCACCCCAAAGTGAGCGAAAACGCGGATCGCAACCAAGTTGAGGTCGGGGCGCATCGCCATCCGTTGCGGCGCAACGCGCTTGGCATGCATGACGGTGGTGTGATCCTTGCCACCGAACGACCGCCCGATACGGGGCAGCGATTGCCCCTTGCAGAGTTTCGCGCAAAGCCACATGCAGACTTGACGGGGGTGGGCGAGCGCAAAGCCGCGCCTGGGGCCGATGAGATCGGCAAGCGTCATCAACTCTCGCTCGTCGTCTGTCGACAGGGCGTTGTACTCAACCAGAAACAGTTTCTGGACGGCCTCGATGGTTGCGCTACAAGCGCCAACGTCCCCCCGGTCGGCAGGCAGAACGTAACCATTCTTCAAGGCAGCTTGGAGCCCATCGACCACGGACTGCAGGCGAAGATTCTCGGCGCGAGCCTCGTCCAAGGCACCTTGGGCGCGATTCAATTCGCGCCGCAGTTTCTGCACATCAGTCAACTGGGGCAAAGGCTGAGCGTACAGAGTGGGGAACGCCGCATGCTTGGCCGCTGGGGACAGACGGCCCACAAGGGCCTCACGCTTTGCTGTCTGCTCGGCAACGATGCCTATGGGCTGGGCGGACATTTAGCGGCCCTCCGCTTTGGCGATGGCGGCGTGGACTTGGATACCGAGGTCGACATACTGGCGACCCTCCATCGTCTTGCTGGCCTTGACGGCAGCCAGAAGAGCCTTCAGCGCCGCGAGCACATCCGGGGCAGCGCCGATGATCCGCGCGTGCTTCTCGTTGCTGTGAACGTTGGCGATGAACTCATAGGTGCGGGCGTCGTGGATAGCCCAATAGATGTCGGCGTAGACATCATCGCCGGCATTGGCGTCGCCGCCGTCACCGTCCTGCCGCTCGCAGGTCCACGATGCAACCGGCTCCGCTTCAGAAGGATCACGGTTGTCTACCGAGCGAGGCGTCAGCGAATTATCACTCATGCCCTTCCCCCCTCTCTATAGAGATGCGGAAGACGGTCATGTCCGTAGAACGGCCTACAGGAGCGGCGGGATCGTGAGCGCTCATGCTGCGGCATCCTGCTGGGCGGATGGGATGGCGGGATGAGCGGCGATCCCGAACACGTCAGGCCGCAGCTCGTAGCGCGTGACCTGCCCGCCGACAGCGGTTTCGATGGGGATGCAGGCGGCCGGGCTGACTCGGCCGCGCTTCAGCCATTGGGCGACATGCGATTGTGTCTTGCCGATGCGCCGCGCCAACTCTACTTGGCTCCCGGCCAAGGCGATGGCACAGCGAAGAGCCTCTATGGCCATCACGCCGCCTCTGTCTGTGCGGCCTTGCGGCGCTTGGAGGTCTTCCGGAATCCGGCAAACACAGCGGCCTTGGATGGCCGAAGCTGCTCGGCGGTGAACCTTCCATCTGTCGCCGCCTCGATCAGCATACACATCTCGGCAGAGGGCCGGTTTTTGCGCAGTGCCTCGCTGATGGTGGACTGGTGGCGGCCGATCTTCTCGGCGGCCTTGACCTGGCCGCCGAGGTCTTCGATGGCGAGTTGGAAGGGGGTTTTGTCGTTCATATTGGCAATCTATTTGATAGCCAATAATACGTCAATGGGAAACCGATATAGGCCCGTCGTATAGTTTCCCCATGCCTATTGGGGATCGCGTCAGGGAGCGCCGGGAAGCGCTAGGCATGAACCAGGTGGAGCTGGCGAAAGCGGTGAAGAACCGCGGCGGCAGCCTGTCTCAAGGCCAGATTTCCAGTTTGGAGGCTGGAACGGTAGGTCGGCCGCGCTCACTGCCAGAGCTTGCAGCCGCGCTGCGAACGACCGTGGAGTGGCTCTTGAACGAGGATAATTCTGCATCGCCTCCTGAGAAAGAAAATGGCAACAATGCGACTGTCCACAACACAAACGGTCGCGCGATTGTCACATCGTCCGAACCGCTGATAGTCTGGCGAACTGTGCCCAGTACGGGCCGGGCGGGGGAAACCTTGATCTACAAGGAACAAGCGGGTATCGCCACCCGTCCGGTAGAGCTGGCCTTCTCGAAACAAGCGTTTGCCATCAAGGTGGTGGACGACGAAGCTCACCCCCGATACGAACGCCGCGATACCCTCCTGCTCGATCCTGGCACGACCCCTGCAGAGGGTGACGACTGTTTCTTTGTACGAGATCAGACGGCCAGCCCAATGGCCGGCATGGCCCGCCGCTTGGTCAGGATCACACCCGAGCACTGGATTGTCCGCCGCTTCGTGACCGACGCCCGCGAGCAAAAGCTCGACCGCACCGAATGGCGATCAGCCTTCCACATCTTCGGCAGCTATAACCGGCGGTAAGGTGTGCAAAAGCGCACACCCTGATATTTCTGTGCGCAAAAATATTGGATAGCCTATTGACCAGATATTGGTAATCCGATAGTGTTGGCTCCAGAGAACAGGAGCCCACATGCCCGCCCCCACCATCCGCACCCCCGAACAAATCCTTGCCGACGAGATCAGGCAGGAAGACGCGAACGCAGCGCTTCGCGAGCCTGCCGAGAACGCACTCGCGACGCTCGACAACATGCTCGCGCACTACGGCAACTTGATGCCAGAGGCGGACCGGATCGGACGCAAGCGCGTAGCCGATGCCCTGCGGCGCGCCCTGCAGCCAGCCACGCCCGAAATGATCGGCGGCCTCACTCGCGAGGAATACGAACGCCGCAAGAAGATGTGCGGTTTCCGATGAGCGGATGGAATCGCTTTCAAAGTCAGTTCCGCGAGACCGATGCGGAGCGTCGAGAACGCTTGCGCGAGTCGTATCGGCGGCAGTTGGAATCGCACAAGCCAAAGCGCCGCGCCGAGTGCGCTACCTGCCCGCCGGCCGATGCGATAGCCGACGAGCGCCGTTGCCCTGAATGCCCTTGGAGGGCTGCACAATGACCGACGATATCGCGAACACCTACAAGTA
>JAJFBI010000618.1 GCA_020697385.1 Microvirga sp.
GTGTGACAGGCGAGGCTTCGTTCTCCACACCGTATGCCAAGCCAGTAACCTTGCGGTGCGGCCGGATCTAGAGCACCGTGCGGACCCAGCGGGCCACGCCAGTGAAAACTGGACTCGGTTTTCGCTGCGCGGCCCGCTGGGTCCGCCCGAACGATGCTCGCATCCAAAGAGAAAGCGTCGGATGGATCCCAAAAGTGCAAGTCCACTTTTGGGTCCGATGCTTTAGCAAAGGCAGGGACAGTCGGGGTGCCCGCTCGGTCAGGACCGCGACGGCGATCCTCCATGAAGCTGACGGCTTCACGCCAAAACAAAGCCGGGGCATCTGGCGACGCACCCGGCTCCATTGACGATAACGCCCGCTCCTCAATCGAAGAGCGGGCGTTTCATTGCATGTGTTACGCTGCGAGCTGGCGCAGGACGTAGTGGAGGATGCCGCCGTTGCGGAAGTACTCGACTTCCTCCAGCGTATCGATGCGGCAGACCACCGGAACGCGTATCGATGCGGCAGACCACCGGAACGCGCTTCACCGAGCCGTCGGCGGAGGTGATTTCCATGTCCATGATCTGACGCGGCTTCAGCTCGCCGGCGAGGCCCTTGATGGTGATGGTCTCGTCGCCCTTCAGGCTCAAGCTTGCCCAGGAGGTCTCGCCCTGGAACACGAAGGGTGCCACGCCCATGCCGACCAGGTTCGAGCGGTGGATGCGCTCGAAGCTCTCGGCGATCACGGCGCGCACGCCGAGCAGGTTCGTGCCCTTGGCCGCCCAGTCGCGCGACGAGCCGGTGCCGTATTCCTTGCCCGCGAGAACGATGAGCGGAACGCCCTCGTCCTTGTAGCGCATGGCGGCGTCGTAGATGAACATCCGCTCGCCCGACGGGTGATGGATGGTGTATCCGCCCTCGACCACATGAACGCTCTCATCCCGAACCAACTGGTTCTAGATGCGGATGTTGGCGAAGGTGCCGCGCATCATGACTTCGTGGTTGCCGCGACGGGTGCCGTACTGGTTGAAGTCGGCCACGCTCACCTGATGCGACTGCAGGTATTCACCGGCAGGCGATGCCGCGCGGATGTTGCCTGCGGGCGAGATGTGATCGGTGGTGATCGAGTCCTGGAAGAGACCGAGGATGCGCGCGTTCAGGATATCCGTGACGGGCTTGGGCTCCTTGGTCATGCCCTCGAAATATGGCGGGTTCTGCACATAGGTCGAGCCCATGTCCCACTCATAGGTGAGGCCCGGCTCGAAGGTGACCTTCTTCCAGTTGGCATCGCCCGAGAACACGTCCGCATAGCGGGTCTTGAACAGCTCGCTCGTAATGGTGCGGTCGATGAACTCCTGCACCTCCACGGACGACGGCCAGATGTCCTTCAGATACACGGGCTTTCCGTCCGAGCCTGTGCCGAGCGGATCGTTGACGAGATCCACCAGCATGGAACCGGCGAGGGCGTAAGCGACAACGAGCGGAGGCGAGGCGAGGTAGTTCGCGCGCACGTCCGGGTTCACGCGGCCCTCGAAGTTGCGGTTGCCCGAGAGCACCGACACGGCCACGAGGTCGTTGTCGTTGATCGCCTTCGAGATGTTCTCCGGCAGCGGGCCCGAGTTGCCGATGCAGGTGGTGCAGCCGAAGCCCACGATGTTGAAGCCGAGCGCATCGAGATCGCCCTGGAGACCGGCCTTCTTGAAGTACTCCTCGACGATCTGCGATCCGGGCGCCAGCGAAGTCTTCACCCACGGCTTGGAGGTCAGGCCCTTCTTCACCGCGTTGCGGGCGAGCAGGCCTGCGCCGATCATCACGCTCGGATTCGAGGTGTTGGTGCACGAGGTGATCGCCGCGATCACCACGTCGCCATGGCCGAGATCGTAATTGGCACCGTCCACCTTCACGCGCTTGCCCATCTCCTGCGCCTTGCGGAACTCCTTCTCCATGGCGCCGAGGAATTCGGGCTTGGCGGTGTCCAGCGTCACGCGGTCCTGCGGGCGCTTGGGGCCGGCGAGCGAGGGAACCACGTCGCCGAGGTCAAGCTCCAGGGTGTCGGTGAAGACCGGGTCGGCCATGTCGGGGGTGAGCCACATGCCCTGCGCCTTGGCGTAAGCTTCGACGAGGGCGACGCGCTCATCCGTGCGGCTGGTGGTGCGCAGGTAATCGATTGTCTTCACGTCGATCGGGAAGAACCCGCAGGTGGCACCGTATTCGGGTGCCATGTTGCCGATGGTGGAGCGGTCGGCCACCGACATGTCGGTGAGGCCGGGGCCATAGAACTCCACGAACTTGCCGACCACGCCCTTCTTGCGCAGCATCTGGGTGACGGTGAGCACCAGGTCGGTGGCGGTCACGCCCTCACGGAGCTTGCCGGTGAGCTTGAAACCGATGACTTCGGGAATGAGCATGGAGACCGGCTGGCCGAGCATGGCGGCCTCCGCCTCGATGCCGCCGACGCCCCAGCCAAGAACCGCGAGGCCGTTCACCATGGTGGTGTGCGAATCGGTGCCGACCAGGGTGTCCGGGTAAGCCACTTCCTCGCCCGTCGCCGTGTCCTTGCGGGTCCAGACGGTCTGGGACAGGAATTCCAGGTTCACCTGGTGGCAGATGCCGGTGCCGGGGGGAACCACCGAGAAGTTCTCGAACGCGGTCTGGCCCCACTTGAGGAAGCGGTAGCGCTCGCCGTTGCGCTGGTATTCCAGTTCAACGTTGCGGTCGAAGGCCTTCGGGGTGCCGAACTCGTCCACGATCACCGAGTGGTCGATCACGAGGTCGACGGGCACGAGCGGGTTGATCTTGCGCGGGTCGCCGCCGAGGTTCTTCATGGCGTCGCGCATGGCGGCGAGATCCACCACGGCCGGAACGCCGGTGAAGTCCTGCATCAGGACGCGGGCGGGCCGGTAGGCAATTTCCTTCTCGGCCTTGCCCTTGTTGTCGAGCCAGGCGGCCACGGCCTCGATATCGGCCTTGGTGACCGTGCGGCCATCCTCGTAGCGCAGAAGGTTCTCGAGCAGCACCTTCATGGAGAAGGGCAGCTTCGAGGCGCCTTTCAGGCCGTTCTTCTCGGCCTCGACGAGGGAGTAGTAGGTGTAGGATTTGTCGCCGACCTGGAGGGTCTGGCGGGCATTGAAGCTATTGTTGAGCGTCACGGCGAATCCTCGCGTGCATTTGGGTTACGAACATTGTGTTCGGCCGAAAGCGCGATATGCGCGCGCCGCTCCGGGGGTGCCCGGACAGGGGAGAAGCGCGCGAGGCGGATTGGACGCCTTGGCGCGCGGCGCAGCCACGGGTGCTATAGATCATTTCCAACCATCCCGCTACACGGTTTAGAACGGTTCTGGGGTGCAAGTTAACAATTTGGCCTGCGACAGGGGGGAGCGGCGCATCTTCGAGGGCGTGTCCTTCACGCTTCTGCCCGGCGAGGCCCTGGTGATCACCGGCCGCAATGGGGCGGGTAAGTCCTCCCTCCTCGATATCCTGGCCGGACGGCTCCATCCCGCTTCGGGTGCGATTCTGCTCGACGATGCCGGCGAGCGAGCTTTACCTGAGTGCCTGCACTATGTAGGCCATCGCGATGCCCTCAAGGCGGCGCTGACGGCTGAGGAAAATCTCACCTTCGCCCGCGGCTTCCTCGGAAATCCGGCCCTGAAGCCCCGCGAGGCGCTCGATGCGGTGGGGCTCGCCCATGCCGCCCGCCTGCCGGTAGCCTATCTCTCGGCCGGCCAGCGCCGCCGGGTGGCGCTCGCCCGACTGCTCGTGGCGCATCGGCCGCTCTGGCTCCTCGACGAGCCGACCTCGGCGCTGGACACCGCCTCCCAGGAAACCCTGCGCCTGATTCTCGAAAACCACCGGGACAGCGGCGGCATGATCGCGGCCTCGACCCATTCGCCCCTGTTTCTGCAGGATGCCAAGGAGATCCGGATCGAGCGGGTGATCCCTCCCCCCTCTGCGGGGGAGGGTGCCGAGCAGAGCGAGGCGGGAGAGGGGGCGAGTTCGATTGAGCACAGCCCCTCTCCTGACCTGCTGCTCAGGCCACCCTCTCCCGCAAAGGGGAGAGGGCAAGAGGGGGAGACCCTATGATCCGCTCCTTCAACGCCCTCCTCGTCCGCGACCTGAAGCTCGCCGCCCGCGTGGGTGGCTCGGGCGTCATGGGACTCATCTTCTTTCTGATGATCGTGACGCTGATCCCCTTCGCGCTCGGGCCCGACCTGAACCTGCTCTCACGCATCGGCCCGGCCATCCTCTGGATCGCAGCCCTGCTCGCCACGCTGATCGGACTCGACCGGCTGTTCCAGGCCGATCAGGAGGACGGCTCGCTCGACCTCTTGCGCCTGTCGCACGCGCCGCTGGAGATCGTGGTGCTGGCCAAGGTCATCGCCTACTGGCTCGTGACGGGCCTGCCACTCGCCCTCGCGGCGCCGTTCTTAGGCTTCCTTGTAGCGCTCTCGCCCGAGGCCATGCTCGCCATGGTGGCGACCCTTCTGGTCGGCACGCCCGCGCTCACCTTCATCGGGGCGGTAGGGGCGGCGCTGACCTCGTCGCTCCGGCGCGGCGGCCTGATTCTCGCGATCCTGGTGCTGCCCTTCATGATCCCGACCCTGATCTTCGGCGTGTCGGCCGCCAATGCAGCCGTGGGGGGGACGATCCCGTTCATGACGCCCTTCCTCGTGCTCGTGGCCCTGTCGCTGATCGCGGCCGTCGTCGGCACGGTGGGTGCCGCGGCAGCCCTGCGGTCCGGAGAATAGACAACCCATGATCGAACGCTTCGTTATCCGCATGCGCCGCTCCTTGACGGAGCCTGTGCCGGAGCCCGCTTGGCCGGCCGGGATCCGGCCGGTGACTTTTGATCCGGAGCGGCACGCCGAGAAAATTCATGCGCTGCTGGTGGAGGCCTATGCGCGAGGCGGCGGCTATGTGGAGCCGTTCGCGATCTGGTGGCCGAGCCTGCAGGACGATTCGGATTATGACCCGGCCTTGGTCTTCGTTGCAGCAGACCGGCAGGATGGAATCGTCGGCGTGGCGCAATGCTGGACCAGCGCCTTCGTGAAGGATCTCGCCGTCGCCACATCCATGCGCCGGCAGGGCTTGGGCGCAGCCCTGCTGCATCATGCGTTTCGCGTCTTCCACGAGCGCGGAGCTACCGGCATTGAGCTGAAGGTGCATGCGGACAATCCGTCCGGGGCGCTGCGTCTCTACGGCTCGCTGGGTTTCGAGGAGGTCGAATCCTACAGGCTTGCCTGAGGTTCAGGCCGCCTGCGAAGCGTCTTCTCCCGGCAGCGCAAAGGCTGCTTCGAATCCCTCGACACCCTCGCAGGTGAAGGCCAGCACG
>JAJFBI010000619.1 GCA_020697385.1 Microvirga sp.
TAGCCCAGCCGCACGTCGCGGGCGACGCGTTGCGGGTCGCGCCGGAGAGGATTGCCCCACCCGCCTCCGCCGGGTGATTCCAGACGGACGCGCTGACCGGCACGGATCTTTACATTCGCGACCTTGGACGCCATCGGTGGCGAGCGCTCACCCTGATCCGTCTGCCAGAAGAACTGGTTCAGGGACGCGGGCAGGCCACCTGACACTCCGAACGGCGCGAACCTGCCGCGCTCACCTAGGAGGAAAACGTCCGCATCGGTCAGTGACTCAATCTCATAGATCGCGCCGACGCCGCCGCGATGGGTTCCCGCTCCGGCGGAGTCCGGACGCAGAGCCCATTGGGTGAACATGACCGGATAGGCCGCTTCCAGAATCTCGGCTGGCGGGATCGTGGCAGTCGAGATCGGGTTGTTGGCGTGGTTCAGCCCGTCGCTCTCTGGATTGCCGCCGAGGCCGCCGCCGAAGAACGAGAACATCACCCACCGTGAACCGTCCTGGCGATAACCCGCCAGAGACAAGGCATTGATTGTGCCGAACGGGCCAGCTGTGGCACGGCTCGGATCTGCCTTCGCCAACGCGCCGAAAACGATGCCAATGACGCGCAGGATCGTCTCCGTGTATCCTCCAACGGGTTTCGGTGGCCTGACGCCAAGGAGGGTCGTGCTCGGAATCATGAAGGTGATTGGCCGCAGGCATCCAGCGTTGGCCGGCACGTCGGTGAAGACGTGCTTGAGGGCAACATAGCAGCAGGCGACCGCTGTCGAGTAGGCGATGTTGAGTGGTCCTGCACAAGGCGCAGATGAGCGCGAGAAGTCCAGCGTCATGGAATCGCCCGCGATGGTCAGGTCTAGCGCGATCGTGAGCCGCTCGTCGGTGATACCATCGTTGTCGAGATAGTCCTCGAAAGAGTAGGTACCGTTCGGAAGGGCGCTAATGGCCGCGCGCATCATCGCCTCCGCTCGATCCGAAAAGGCGTCGAAAGCGATCGCGACGATCGTGTCGCCATACTCGTTGAGAAGCTCAGTCAGGCGCCGCTCCCCTAGATCCAACGCGTTAAGCTGGCCATTGAGGTCGCCGTAATTCGATACCGGCACCCGGGTGTTGGCCGAAAGGATCGCCACGATGTCCTCGTTCATCACCCCGGCTCGAATGAGCTTCACGGGCGGAAAGCGCACGCCTTCCTGGAAGCTCTCGGTCGCCTGCGCATTGAAGCCGCCCGGCACGTTGCCGCCGATGTCGAGCCAATGGCCGACAGAGGCGAGCCAACAGTAGAGCTTCCCGTCCCGGAAGATTGGGCGCACGAGACGGAAGTCGTTCAGGTGCGTGCCGCCGTCATAGGGGTCGTTGAACAGGAAGGTGTCGCCAGGTTCCAGGCCTCCTTCCCGTTCGACCTTGTCGATCACGGCCTTCACGGCGAATGCCATGGCGCCGACGAAAATCGGCAGTCCTTTGGTGCCCTGCACAAGGGTGGCACCGGTGACCGGGTGATAAAGCCCGTGGCAGGCGTCGCGGGCTTCCGCGATGATCGGGTTGAAGGCGGAGCGGTAGAGGGTCGCGTCCATCTCGTCCGCGATCTGCTCGAGGCGCCCTTTCAGAACGGCCAGAGTGACGGGATCGATGGCACTCATTGTGCAGCCTCCTGGTCAAAGGACTCGTAGTGCTCGCCGAGCGCCAGCATCTCCGGGGTGCCGATAAGCTGATTCAGCGCCGTGAAATCGAACATGCGATCGCGGAAGGGCTCGTTGGTGCCGTGGGCGCGAAGTGACCTGTAATAGTCTTGGGCCGTGCGCGCGAGCGCGCGCACGATACCGCCCGGGAAGATCACAAGTCTGAAGCCGAGGTCTCCGAGATCTTGCGCGGAGGACAGAGGAGTCTCCCCGCCTTCAACCATGTTGGCGAGGAGTGGACGCACCGCACCGAGTGAGGATGTGACCGCCGCGAGTTGTTCGCGGGTCTTCGGCGCCTCCACGAAAAGCACGTCAGCCCCGGCTTCGGCATAGAGCCGCGCCCGCTCAATGGCTGCCTCGAAGCCTTCGACAGCGACCGCATCGGTGCGGGCGACGATGACGGTCTCCTCCGAGACCCGTGCATCCACCGCGGCCTTGATCTTTCCGGCCATCTCGGCAGCCGGGATGATCGACTTGTCCTGAAGGTGGCCGCAACGCTTGGGATAGCTCTGGTCCTCGAGCTGGATGGCGGTGGCGCCGGCGCGTTCGAAGATCCGGACCGTGCGCTGGACGTTGAGAGCATTTCCGTAGCCGTTGTCGGCATCCACCACGAGCGGTGTCGGCACCCGGTCGCGCACCAGCGCGATGGTGTCGGCCACTTCGCTCATGGAGACGAGGCCGATATCAGGCCGTCCCAGCCGCGTATAAGCAATCGCCGCGCCCGATAGATACAGGGCCTCAAAACCCGCCTCTGCGGCAAGCGATGCGGTCATCGGGTCGTATTCGCCAGGCGCAACGACGACCTGGTTCTGCAGCAGTCGTTCTCTGAGATTCATCATGACCACCCGTGTTGGGGGGAGCGGGCAAGGAGGCCCGTCAGACCACGGATATCGGGAGCGCCTTCAATGGCATCGACTTCCGCAATGATATGCTCCACATGCGAGCTGCCCCAGATAGGCTCGGCCAGCTCTCGGAACTTAGTACGCACGTCATCGGGCGAATACGGGTCCTCCGTGTCGCCCTTATT
Source organism: Microvirga sp. (assembly GCA_020697385.1). Taxonomy (GTDB): domain Bacteria; phylum Pseudomonadota; class Alphaproteobacteria; order Rhizobiales; family Beijerinckiaceae; genus Microvirga. The sequence continues at coordinate 2,695 of JAJFBI010000619.1, forward strand.
GGTGAGCACCTCGGCCGACAATTGCCGGCCGTCGCTGAAGCGCACCCGAACCCGGGCAGGACGCAGGCCTGGCAGCATCGCTGTCAGGGTTGCATCCTCGCGCACGGTGACGCGACGCCCGAGATCGCGGGCGGTGGCATTCGCCTGCGCCTCTTCGCGGAAGGCCGGCACACTGGCGGCACCATTGACGATGAAGGTAGCAAGCGC
>JAJFBI010000620.1 GCA_020697385.1 Microvirga sp.
CGGAGGGACCTCGTCAGTCGCGCTCCCCTTCTGGGGTGTCCTGCCTTGCTCATAAAGGCGCGCGGCGGTAGCTGAGTTGAACGAGAAGTCATGGAAGCGGCCCCGCATTGGCGCGAGTCGATCTAGCGGAATTAGAAGCCAGCGCCGGCGACTCCGAGGACGAGGAGGGCGCGATCGCGCAGCCCGCGCTTGGTCGACGGGTCGCTCGCGGGGATGACCCTCGCGGGACGTCGGGGGTGATCGGGCTCTTCTGGCTCGGGTTGGTGCCGAGCTTCCGGGTGGTGCAGCGGACTTGGGTCTGACCCGCTGCCAGCGACGCCGGACAACGGTCTGGCAGTACCTCGCGAGCCTGGCAACGGGGGCGGTCATCGATCATTCGCCGGCGCAAAGCCGCGATCGCCACGACGCAGAGGCAGGCAGGCTTCTAGCCGCCGCCAACAGCGAGGCGGACCCTGGCCCGGTATCACCCGAAAGCTCGGCACCAACCCGAGCCAGAAGAGCCCGATCATCCCCGTGATTGACCCCTCGCCGAAGCGCGGGCTGCGCGATCGCGCCCTCCTTTTGGTGGTTTTCGCCGGCGCCTTCCGCCGCTCCGAGCTCGTCGGCATCGACCTCGAGCACATCGCCGACAACGCGAGGGCGTGCTGATCCAGCTCGGCCGATCCAAGACCGACCAGCATGGCCGCGGCCACCAGGTTCCGATCCCCAACGGGCAGCAGCTCCGACCCGTCGCCGCTCTCGGCTGGAAGCGGCCGGGACACGCGGCCTTGGCAGCGCAGGGGTGCGAGCCTGGTTCGAAGAAAGCACACAATATGCAACCATCCGCGATCATCGCCTGCGCTTCTCGCGTAGTGATCTCACGCCACAGGAAGCCGTGCCCGCCGTGCCGCGATCGCCGCGATGGGCAGCAGGCCGGCCTCGGCCGCCAGCCAGGGGAATTGCCCATACACGGCTCCTCGCGGGCGGCACCGGCGCGTGTAATGGCGCCTTACACCTTGACAGCACGTGGGGAGTGGAACACACACAGCGAGCAGACCGCGTCCCGCCGGGCCCAAATCGAAGGGATCATAAGAACCCTGGGGGCCGATCGGGATCCTAAATGGTGCAAGCTCTAAACGAAGAGGGCCAGCCCGCCCCATTCGGCTCGCGCCGAGCAAATGCCATCTTATCCGGGTCCCGGGCCAAGGCTGTCGCCCATCTGCAACATGACACGCGGCGTTGGCAGCGCGGCGGCGCAAGCCTGGTTCGAAAGAAAGCACATAATACGCAACCATCAGGCCGCGGTTCCGCGAACACCGCGGTGAGCAGTAGGCCGGCCTCGAGCCGTCAACCAGCTTCCGCGCGGCGCTCTCCCAGGGAATTGCCTACACACGGTCCACGCGGGCGGCAGTATGCACCAGCGCCTGTAATGGCGCTGTTGCACCTTGTCAGAACGTATACCGCCAAGCCGAGGAGGGCGAAAGTCTCGGAGCGCAGCAGCGGACGATCGAGGGCTACGCGCTGATGCTCGGGGTAAATGTCGACCACGTGTTCGTTGAACGCGGCGTCTCTGGCTCCAAGCCCCTGCGAGAACGTCCGCAGGGTGCGAAGCTCCTGAAGACGATTGCGTTCGGAGATTGGGTGATTACGCCCAAGCTCGATCGCATGTTCCGATCGTCACTGGACGCGATCTCGACACTCACAGAGATGCGCGACGTGATCGGAATTCACCTGCACATGATCGACCTTGGGGGGGATGTCACTGGAAATGGCATCTCCAAGCTCGTGTTCACGATCCTCAGCGCCGTGGCGGAAGCCGAGCGAGATCGCATTCGGGAGCGGATCTCGGACGTGAAGCGCGACCTGAAATCCCGGGGCCGCTATTTGGGAGGCACCGTGCCGTTCGGGTATCGCCTGGAAACAGGAGGGGACGGCCTCCCGGTCGTCGCGCCCTGCGAGGGTGAGCAAGCGGCCATTCAGGAGGCGCTGAGGATGAGGGCCGCGGGGGCATCACTTCGGAAGATAGCCGCGGCACTTCAAGCCGACGGCTACGCGATCTCGCACGCCTCCGTTCAACGAGTCTTGCGTGATGCACGGAAGACGGAAGCCAGAAAGAAGGGCGCTAGCCCGTGCGGAGGGTAACAAGCGAGCGGGCGGGCCGAGCGGCTCCGGGGGCAATGGCGGCAAGTTGCCCCCTAGTGAAAAACGGGCCTCCCGGACGTCCAGGCCAGGGAGCCTGCGTCAAATGGAATGGCAGTGGCACAAGCGCTACTTTCGGGTCCCGATCCCGGGGCACAAGCCGGAAATGCAAGATCTGCAGGCTTGTTTTGGCTTCGGCACGTCGCCGTCCGGCGCCTTCTCGCGGAGCGCTGTCAGCCATGGGAACCGAGTGACGGATCACCTGCCGTCGCTTAGCATTGTGCGCACGTCCAGCTCGGGAGAAGCGCATGCCGCGGATCGACTACCGTTCCGAACTTCGTCGACCGGTGTCTCTGGCCCTTCTAGGTTTAGCCGTCCTCGGATGGATCGTCGCTGCTCGACTCGCCTGGGTGCATTCGGAGAGCGGTCACGACCATCGTCGGCAGGTGAGCCTGCTAACAGCTGCGGAGACGAGTGCCCGGACAGAAGTCCAGCAGCTGCGCCAGGCCAGCGGAACGCTGGCCGAGGCTCAGGGCAAGATCGCCGCGGCACAGAGCAACGTCACGCAGCTCGAGCAGTCGCGTGCCGAGGCGCGTGCCCGCCTCGCCGAGGTCGAACAGAACCTTGAGGCGCGGCGCCGAAGCGCGGCCGAGGCAGCGACGGCGGCCGAAGCCGCGGGGCAGCGTCTGAAGGAGCTCGAAGCTCAGGTTCAACAGACGAACGAGCGCCTCACCGCGGCACGCGCTGAGCTGACCTCCGCGCAGCAGGCCATTCCCGTGCGC
>JAJFBI010000621.1 GCA_020697385.1 Microvirga sp.
GTGGCGAACTACGTCAGCGTGCTTGAGCGGATCAAGTAGCGTGACACCTCCCCGTCATCACCGGCCATGTGCCGGTGATCTCGATTTTATGAGGCGCTGAGCCTCGCAGGATGGCGATGGCTGGGACTGATCCCCGGATCACGTCCGGGGACGGCCATGACGGCTGAGGCCGCTGCCGCCTCTTTATTCCCCCGGCGCCTTAGCTTGAATCGCCAGGGCGTGCAGACCCCTGTCGAAGGCACCTTTCAGCGTGCTGTTCACGAGGCGGTGACGCTCCACCCGGCTCTTGCCGGAGAAGGCCTCAGACACGATATAAACGTGGAAGTGAGTTTCACCGCCCTCCCGCCATCCTGCATGGCCGTGATGCTTCTCTGATTCGTCGGTGACGGTCAGTTGGGTCGGCTGCAGGTTTTCCTGCAGCGTCTGTGTGATCCAGTGGGTGAGGGTCATTCTGATCTGTAAACCTTTTTGAACGGGTCTGCGGCCAAAAGCGCTCAGGCCTTGGCTCAAAGCCTCAAGACACTCATAATCGCTGAATCATGGATCTCAACTCGCCTCTTTTCGACCGCATCCGCATCAAGTCTTCCGGTGACGAGCCGCAGGAGACCAAGGGGCCTATATGCGAGCATCCTGCCTGCAAGGCCGCCGGCGAGTACCGCGCCCCCAAGGGCCGTGACCGGGAGGGCCAGTACTGGCGCTTCTGCCTCCAGCACGTGCGCGAGTACAATGCGTCGTACAACTATTTCTCTGGCATGTCCGACACCGCCGTTGCGGCGTTCCAGAAGGACTCCATCATCGGCCACCGGCCGACCTGGGCCATGGGAGTGAATTCCGCGGCGACCGGCGAGGGACAGGGTGCCAAGGCCGAGCCGCGCGAGTGGCAATATGTCGATCCGCTCGGAGTTCTGCGCGGGGAGGACTTCACCCAGGCCCGCACGCGCCGGGCCTCGCCTGAGCCGAAGCGCCCGCGCTATACGGGGGCGATGCGCCGGGCCCTCGACATCCTCGGCCTCGACGAGACCGCCGATGGGCCGGCCATCAAGGCCCAGTACAAGTCCCTGGTGAAGCGCTTCCACCCGGATGCCAATGGCGGCGACCGCTCCTTTGAGGAGCGCCTGCGCGACATCATCAAGGCGCACGACACCCTCAAAAGTGCCGGCCTCTGCTGAAGACAATATCCTTTCAGGCAGACCCGATAGGCTTATTAGGAAATTGCACCATCCGGTCATGGGGTTTAAGAAGCCCATGACACCTTCACGACACTTATTCTGACCGAGAGGCCCCTATGACGGCACCAACCGAGACTGCGACCCTTCTGCCCGACATGAAGGTGTCCGTGCGACAGGTCTTCGGCATCGACTCGGATCTGGAAGTTCCCGCTTTTTCGCAGACTGAGCAGCATGTGCCCGATCTCGACCCCGACTACCTCTTCGACCGGGATACGACGCTCGCCATCCTGGCGGGTTTTGCGCGCAACCGCCGCGTGATGATCACCGGCTAGTATCGATCTCGTCGGCAAGGACGCCATCGTGCTCCAGGACGGCAAGCAGGTCACGGCCTTCCAGGACGGCATCCTGCCCTGGGCCCTGCAGAACAACGTGGCCCTCGTGTTCGACGAATACGATGCCGGCCGGCCCGACGTGATGTTCGTGATTCAGCGCGTGCTGGAACAGTCCGGCAAGCTCACCCTTCTTGACCAGAAGCGCGTGATCCGGCCCCACCCGGCCTTCCGCCTGTTTGCCACCGCCAACACGGTCGGCCTGGGCGACACGTCGGGCCTTTATCACGGCACCCAGCAGATCAATCAGGGCCAGATGGACCGCTGGTCCATCGTGACGACGCTCAACTACCTGCCGCACGACAAGGAGGTGGACATCGTCCTCTCCAAGGCGAAGCACTACCAGGAGGATCCTGCCGGACGCGACATCGTCAACAAGATGGTGCGCGTGGCGGATCTCACGCGCTCGGCCTTCATGAACGGTGATCTGTCGACCGTCATGAGCCCGCGCACGGTGATCACCTGGGCCGAGAACGCCGAGATCTTCGGCGACACGGGCTTTGCCTTCCGGGTCACCTTCCTCAACAAGTGCGACGAGCTTGAGCGCACCCTGGTGGCTGAGTTCTACCAGCGCTCCTTCGGCAAGGACCTGCCGGAGAGCGCCGTGAACATGGTGCTGTCGTAAAACCAACCCTGTCATTCCGGGGCGGCGGAAGCCGAGCCCGGAATCCATAAACGCCAACGTTTCAGGATCAGGTGGATACGCAGCAGCCATCCTCATTCTGTCGTGGTTATGGATCCCCGCCTTCGCGGGGATGACACAAAACGGGGCGTCAGGGAGGTGATATGTCCATCTCGAACCGCAAGCCAGGTGAGAAGAAGGAAGCGCCGGCGGAGCCGCTGAAGCGCTCCATCGCCGGCACCATGAAGGCGATTGCCCGCAAGCCCGATCTCGAGGTGGCGTTTGCGTCCGACCGCCCGGTGCTCATGGGCCAGGACAAGGCGCGTCTGCCGGAGCCGCCGCGGCGGCTCACTTCGCAGGACGTGGCGATCCTGCGCGGCAATGCCGATGCCATGGCCCTGCGGCTCGCCTGCCACGACACCACCCTGCACCGAAAGCTGGCTCCTGACGGTCAAGCGGCCCGCGCCGTGTTCGATGCGGTCGAGCAGGCGCGCGTGGAATCCATCGGCTCCCGGCGCATGGCCGGCATCTCGTCCAACATCACGGCCATGCTGGAGGACCGCTACCATCGCGGCGGCAAGTACGAGGAGATCACGGACCGGGCCGATGCGCCCCTCGAGGATGCGCTCGCCCTCATGGTGCGTGAGCGCCTGACGGGGCAGAAGCCGCCGGCTTCCGCGGCCAAGATCGTCGACCTTTGGCGCGACTTCATCGAGGACCGCGCGGGCCGCGACCTCGACGGCCTGCTCAAGAACATCGATAACCAGCGCAGCTTCGCCCGCAACATCCGCGAGCTTCTCTCCTCCCTCGACATGGCCGACGAGGCGTCCATGGATTCCGAGGACGAGGAGAACGAGGACGAGAACGAATCCGAGCAGCAGGAGCAGCAGGGCGAAGGCGAATCCGAGCAGGAGTCACAGGGCGACCGCGCCGAGGTCGAGGTCAGCGAAGATTCCAGTGACGAGATGGAGGATGGCGCCACGGAAGAGGCCGACGGTCCTTCCGGCGAGATGCCCGAGGAATCCGAAGAAGCCGATTCGGAGGATGCCGGCGAATCCTGGCGCCCGCCGTCCCGCTCCAACGAGGCGCGCGGGCCCGACTACAAGGCTTATACGAACAAGTTCGACGAGATCATCCATGCCGAGGATCTCTGCGACGCGGACGAGCTGACACGCCTTCGCGCCTATCTCGACAAGCAGCTCGCTCATCTTCAGGGCGTGGTCGGGCGTTTGGCGAACCGCCTGCAGCGCCGCCTCATGGCGCAGCAAAACCGGTCCTGGGAGTTCGACCTCGAAGAGGGGACGCTGGATCCCGTGCGCCTGCCGCGCATCATCATGGACCCGTACCAGCCGCTCTCCTTCAAGCAGGAGCAGGATACGAATTTCCGCGACACGGTGGTGACGCTGCTCCTCGACAATTCCGGCTCCATGCGCGGACGTCCGATCACGGTCGCGGCCACCTGCGCGGATATCCTGGCGCGCACCCTTGAGCGCTGCGGCGTGAAGGTCGAGATTCTCGGCTTCACCACCCGTGCCTGGAAGGGCGGGCAGGCGCGCGAGACATGGCTGCAGGCCAGCAAACCTGCCAATCCGGGCCGCCTCAACGACCTGCGCCACATCATCTACAAGTCGGCGGACGCACCGTGGCGGCGGGCGCGCAAGAACCTCGGCCTCATGATGCGCGAGGGGCTGCTGAAGGAGAACATCGACGGCGAGGCCCTCGACTGGGCGCATAAGCGCCTGATCGGCCGGCCCGAGCAGCGGCGCATCCTGATGGTGATCTCGGACGGCGCGCCGGTGGACGACTCGACCCTGTCGGTCAATCCCGGCAACTATCTCGAGCGGCACCTGCGCTACATTATCGAGGAGATCGAGACCCGCTCGCCCGTGGAGCTCATCGCCATCGGCATCGGCCACGACGTGACGCGCTATTACCGCCGTGCCGTGACCATCGTGGACGCGGAGGAACTCGGCGGCGTCATGACCGAGAAGCTCGCGGAGCTGTTCGAGGAGAATGCCGGGCCGCCGGC
>JAJFBI010000622.1 GCA_020697385.1 Microvirga sp.
AGCGCGGGTGCGCTCGCGGAACTGTTGGCGCATGGCGTGAAGATTGCCGAGGCGGCGCACGTTGCGCTTGCGCCGGGCGGTCACGCCGTAGCGCAGCCAGTCGGCCTCGGCCACGAGCTTGCGCCCGAGCTTGTGGTGCTCGGCCTCCTCCTGCTCCAGCACCTGATCGCGCCATTCCTCGAAATGGGCGAAACCCCGCTCCATGCGACGAGTCCGGCCGCGGTCGAGCCAGACGGTTGCCTGGGACAGGCTCTCCAGAAAGCGGCGGTCGTGGCTGATCAGCACGAGGGCGGAGCGAAGGCTCTTCAGCTCGCCTTCGAGCCATTCGATCACCGGCAGGTCCAGGTGGTTCGTCGGCTCGTCGAGGAGCAGGATGTCGGGCTCGGGCGCCAGCACATGGGCCAGCGCCGCCCGACGGGCCTCGCCGCCGGAGAGATCGGCAGGCTTTTCCTCCCCGGTCAGCCCCAGCTGTTCCAGCAGATAGCGGGCCCGGTAAGGCTCGTCGCCCGGTCCCAGACCCGCCTCCACATAGGCGAGCGTGGAGGGATAAGCGGAAAGGTCAGGCTCCTGGGCGAGATAGCGGACGGTCGCACCCGGCTGCACGAAGCGCTTGCCGCGATCGGCCTCGATCTGCCCGGCGGCGATCTTGAGCAGGGTGGATTTTCCCGAGCCATTGCGGCCCACGAGGCAGGCCCGCTCGCCGGGGGAAACGGAGAGTTCCGCACTCTCGATCAGGGGCGTGCCGCCGAAGGTGAGAGCAATATCTTGAAGGGACAGAAGAGGAGGAAGTGCCATTCCCGGTCACCTGACACCTCTTCGGCGCGGATGCAAGGCCGCATGGGAGGGTTACGGGGTGGACGGCCTCCCATCTTTGTGTTCCCCTGCTGAGGTTAAGCTGAGCGTCTGCATGACCCTGACGAAGCGTCTGCTCCTTCTGGCCTTGATCTCGGTTCTGCCGGCAATCGTCATTTGGACCTACACTGAAGTCTCCCTGCGCCGGGCCCGTGAGGCCGAGGTGAACGACCTCGCGATCCGGCAGGCTCAGCTGGTCGGCGCGGAAATCGAGAGGATTCTCGATGGCGTCCAGGGCCTTCTGCTCGCCATCGACGAGACGCAGTCCATCCGAAATTTCGACACGGCCGTCTGCAGCCCCTACCTGAGGGCCATTCAGGAGAAGGTGCCTTACATCCTGTCCTTCGTGGCCATGGACATCAGTGGGCACATCCGCTGCCGACCGACCGGCACCGTCGACACCCAGCACTATTATGCGGACAGGCCTTATTTTCATAACGCCCTGGGGGAACGGGGTTTTGTCGTCGGGGAGTACACACCGGCCTTCGAGGAGGGCGGATTGGGACGCCATCCGGTGCTGCCCCTCGCCCTGCCGATCTGGAACGACAGGGGCGACGTGGTTGGCGTGCTCGCCGCAGCGCTCGATCTGAGATGGCTCAGCCAGAAGCTGAAGGAGCGCACCGTGCCGGAGAACGGCTCGGTCACCGTCGCGGACCGGAACGGCATCGTTCTGGTGCAGGAGCCCCAGCCCGAGCGGTTCCTCGGCAGGCTTCTGCCGCAGGAATTCCTGATCCAGGCCAGGGCCGGAGAAGTCAGAACCGTTCAAAGCACGCTTCCCGATGGAATGGGGCGCGTCCTTGCCCACGTGCCGCTGCAGCTCCCGCCGAGAAATATCTACGTCAATGTCGGGTTGTCGACAAAAGCCGCCTTTGCCGGCATCAACCAGGCCGCCCGACGTGGCTTCATGCTGATCGCGGCGGCGCTCATCCTGGCGTTTTCCCTGTCGGCCCTGCTCGGCCGCGCCTTCATCACCAAGCCCTTCGAGATGGTGACGGGCGGCATCCAGGCTTGGCGGCGAGGCGATTACGGGGCGCGGATCGCGCTACCGCGGAAATCCGGCGAGTTCAGCATCCTGGCCAAGGCCTTCAACGACCTCATGGACGACGTGGCCGAGCGCCAGCAGGCGCTTCAGCTCAGCGAGGAGCGGGCGCGCCTTGCCCTCGAAGCGGGCCATATGGGCACCTGGTGGTTCGATCCGGACAAGAATGTCGGCGGAATGTCCCATCAGGCTTCGTCCATGATCGGGATGCCCCAGGCTACGACTACGCTGAACCCCAAGGCCTGGCGGGATCTCCTGCATCCCGACGACATGGAGCGTGTCGTCGAGAAGTGGCGGACCGCCATTCGAAATCGCGGCGACTACGAGGACGAATACCGGATCCGCAACAAGAGCGGGAACATCCGCTGGATCAGCTCCAAAGGCCGTGTGTTCTTCGATATTCAGAAGCGGCCGGTCTATTTCGTCGGCATCTTTCAGGACATCACGGAGCAGAAGCAGGCGGAGGAGCAGCAGCGCTTCTTCCTGGACGAGCTGAACCACCGGGTGAAGAACACCCTGGCCACCGTGCAGTCCATCGCCTCCCAGACCCTGCGGACGACGGAATCCTCGGCCCAGTTCAAGGAAGCCTTCGAAGGACGCCTGCTGGCTCTGTCCAAGACGCACAATCTGCTGACCCGAAAGTCCTGGCGCGAAGCGGAGCTGCGCGATGTGGCGGAACAGGAACTCGCTCCCTACCGCAAGGCCGGCGACGCGCGAGTCGTGCTGGAAGGCCCCGATGTCAGGCTGCCGGCGCGCTACGCCATCAATCTCGGCCTCGTCCTGCACGAACTGGTGACGAACGCAGCCAAGTACGGCGCGCTCTCCACCAATGCGGGACACCTCGAAGTGGCATGGTCGGTGATCGAGAGCGACGATCGCCCGAAGCAGCTTCGCATCCATTGGTCCGAAAGCGGCGGGCCGCCCGTCGCGCCGCCCAAGCGCCAGGGCTTCGGCTCGCGCCTCATCCGCCGCAGCATCGAGGGTGAACTCGGGGGCTACATGGTGCTG
>JAJFBI010000623.1 GCA_020697385.1 Microvirga sp.
GTGAGGGAAGGCCAGTGACGGATAGAGCGCCAAGGGAACCGTGCCGCAACGGCGATGACAGTGCCGGCTGGTTGACCGTCATGCCCTCACCCCTGCCCCTCTCCCACACGGGAGAGGGAAGAGGGCGCTTCGAATCCAAAGGTTCTCACCATCTCCCAAGGGCCACCGCGATACCACCATAGGTCCAAGCCCTCGCCTCTCGCCAGAAACGGCTGAAAGCTTTCACTCAGATCCTCCAGCAGAGCCCTCGCCTGGGTCGGGTCGACCTTATTCTGCACCGTCACATGGGGGTTATGGTTCTGCCGGTCCTGAGGCTTGAGCCAGTCATTCCATTCTAGCGCGAGGTGACGGCGCATCGCTGCTAAGGCGGGAGACTTGAGCGCATAGGCGACCCCGCGGCCAAGGGAGCGCAGCCCGGTCACGTCGAGACTGAAAGGTTTCCGTTCGGACGCACAGGCTTCGATGTCCCGCTGGATGGTCGGAAGATGTTCGCCGGGCAGGTGATGAAACAGCGTGAGATGCGCCGGGATGAAGTTGCGTGCGGGCGGAAAGTAGCGACGCCGTTGTTCATCGAAGAAGGCGAAGGAGCGCTCGTCGAACCTGAGCGTGAGGATGAGCGGCGCGATCTGGTCCATGAAAAGAAAAACCCGGCACGGGGCCGGGTTGTTTCAGATCTCGAGCTGGTGATCGCTTCAGTAGTTCAGCGCCGCCTTAGCTTCGCGCAATTGCGCGATGGCCGATTCGGCTGCGTGCTTGGCGGCCGGTTCGTTGGTGGCGTCGTAATGCATCTCGGCGGTCAGGATTTCCTGGTCGAGGATGTCCTGGGTCAGCTCCTCCTCAGGCAATGCGCGCTCGGCCAGAACCGTGAGGCCATTCTGGTTGATGTCGGCAAAGCCGCCGCGCACCAGGATCCGCCGGCCGTTGCCGGGAGTGCTGGTGATGACGAGGAACCCGGTCTTGAGGGCCGTCATCACCGGCGAGTGGCCGGCCAGAACCGTCATGTCCCCTTCGGTGGCCGGCAGTACCACGGCGTCGACGTCGCCGGAGAACAGCACGCGCTCAGGAGAGACGAGTTCGAAGTTGAAGGTAGCCATCTATCTGAGCTCCTCGTCATCCCGATCATGATCGGGAGTCGTTTTGGAGATACGCTTAGACGCGAACATCCCGGAGCGTGCGGTCACGGCTCCGGGATGACGCGAGACTTGATTTAAGCCGCTTCGGCCGCGAGGCGCTGGGCCTTCTCGATCGCCTCTTCGATGCTGCCGACCATGTAGAAGGCAGCCTCGGGCAGGTGATCGTACTGGCCTTCCACGAGACCCTTGAAGCCCTTGATGGTGTCTTCGAGGGCGACGAGCTTGCCCGGAGAACCAGTGAAGACTTCGGCCACGAAGAAGGGCTGCGACAGGAAGCGCTCGATCTTGCGGGCGCGGGCCACGGTCAGCTTGTCCTCTTCCGAAAGCTCGTCCATGCCCAGGATCGCGATGATGTCCTGAAGCGACTTGTAGCGCTGCAGGATCTGCTGGACCGAGCGCGCCACGTTGTAGTGCTCCTCACCGAGGATCGCGGCGGAGAGCATGCGCGAGGTCGAGTCGAGCGGATCCACGGCCGGGTAGATGCCCTTCTCGGCGATCGAGCGCGACAGCACGGTCGTGGCGTCGAGGTGGGCGAACGAGGCGGCCGGCGCCGGGTCGGTCAGGTCGTCGGCGGGCACGTAGATGGCCTGCACCGAGGTGATCGAACCCTTGTTGGTGGTGGTGATGCGCTCCTGCAGCATGCCCATGTCGGTGGCGAGCGTCGGCTGGTAGCCCACCGCCGAGGGAATACGGCCGAGAAGCGCCGACACCTCGGAGCCCGCCTGCGTGAAGCGGAAGATGTTGTCCACGAAGAACAGCACGTCCTGGCCCTGGTCGCGGAAGTTCTCGGCGACCGTCAGACCAGTGAGCGCAACGCGGGCGCGGGCGCCCGGGGGCTCGTTCATCTGGCCATAGACGAGGGCGCACTTGGAGCCTTCGCCGCCGCCGTGCTTGTTCACGCCCGACTCGATCATCTCGTGATAGAGGTCGTTGCCCTCGCGGGTGCGCTCGCCCACGCCGGCGAACACGGAGTAGCCGCCGTGCGCCTTCGCGACGTTGTTGATGAGCTCCATGATGAGCACGGTCTTGCCGACGCCGGCGCCGCCGAAGAGGCCGATCTTGCCGCCCTTGGCGTAGGGAGCGAGCAGGTCGACGACCTTGATGCCGGTGACGAGAATCTGAGCCTCGGTGGCCTGCTCGGCATAGGTCGGAGCGGGCTGGTGGATGGCGCGGACGCCTTCCGACGGGATCGGGCCGGCTTCGTCCACCGGCTCGCCGATGACGTTCATGATGCGGCCGAGCGTTCCGGCGCCGACCGGCACCGAGATCGGTGCGCCGGTGTCGGTGACCGGCTGGCCGCGCACGAGACCCTCGGAGGTGTCCATGGCGATGCAGCGCACAGTGCTCTCGCCGAGCTGCTGAGCGACTTCAAGCACCAGGCGGTTGCCGCCGTTGGTGGTCTCGAGGGCGTTCAGGATCTCCGGAAGGTGACCTTCGAACTGCACGTCGACGACGGCGCCGATGACTTGGGTGATGTGACCGGTTGCAATGCCCGGGGTAGTGGCGGTGTTGGCCATGATTGGCTCCTCTCGGATGCTGGTCAGAGCGCCTCGGCGCCCGAAATGATTTCGATCAGTTCCTTGGTGATCATTGCCTGACGCGACCGGTTGTAGGTCATCGTCTGCTTCTTGATCATCTCGCCCGCGTTGCGGGTCGCATTGTCCATTGCGCTCATGCGGGCGCCCTGCTCGGAAGCGGCGTTCTCAAGCAGTGCGCGGAAGATCTGCACGGTGAGATTGCGCGGCAGGAGGGTCGTGAGAATCTCG
>JAJFBI010000624.1 GCA_020697385.1 Microvirga sp.
TGCCTCCTCGAGGCTCGGCCCCTTGATCCGGTCGAGCGCAAGGAAGCCACGGTGATACTCGAGCCGCTCGCCAGGCTTGGCGCGGGCGAGCCATCCGCTCAACACCGCGACAGAAATCGGAGGGCGGGCCTGCGGTCGTCTCACACGTGCGGAAGTCATCGTGAGCTTCAGACGCGGGTTATGATTGATCGTCCTGTGTAACAGGAACGATTCCGGCGAGAAAGCAAAAGCATCGCGACATCGTAGTGAAAAGAAAACAAAGTTACTCTTGAGTATTGCGGAGAACCACAGCGTAGTGGAACGTGGTTGAGTAAAAATCTGCGCATCCTAGTCGCCTCGGCCACCCAGAGGAGCGCCCTTGTGGGACCGCGGCGTGATCTGCCGAAGCTGCTCGGCCTCGAACGCTTCGACGTCCTCAAGGCGATATGCGACACGACCGCCGAGCTTCATGAACCGGGGGCCCTGACCGAGCCAGCGCCAGCGCTCCAAGGTGCGCGGCGACAGCTTCCACCGTCGGGCGAGCTCGATCTGGTTGAGGTGGCTATGGTCAGTCGACACCGCCTGCTGCTCCATGGCTTCGAAAGCAAGCCTCATGGTAGCGAGCTGGTTACCTGTGTCGTTGGGCCAGGGGTGGGCTACCCTGCGGGCGTGGGGTGGGCAGTCTCTGAAGTGAGCGACTCCGGCAGGCTCGCTCGCAGCCGATACTTGCCGCGCTCGTCCGACTCAATGAGCAGTCGCCAGTCTGGTTTCAGGCCCTTGAAGGCGAAGGCGTCGACCATCTTCCCCTGCACCAGAAGTTTGCCCTCAACCCATGGATCATCGGTCTTGCTGGCCTGATGAAGCTTGCGAACGGCTTGGCGCCGGTTAGGCGAGAGTTTGAACGTCATCCCGCCAAGTCGCACCTGATCATATGTTGGCGAATGCCAGAAGTTGGTCATCTCCTCGGGGGCGGCGAAGGCAGTCCGAACCACCTCGGAGACCCGCTCTTGGTCGAACTGGACCCCCTCGGAGTCCAGCCAGGCGCAATCGTGCAGGCTGATGAGGCACAGTCCTGGCGGAAGCGCGATCGCCCGTCCGACCGGGGCGGTCATTAGCACCACGAACGGCTGCTGCCCCATCATCGCAGAAAGCTCAGCCCGAGCCGTCGCGAAGTTGTCGCCGTGGAAAAGGCGACGGGCCAGGAAGAAGATCGGCTCCCTGCTGTCGAGTCTCAGCCCACCGAGCCGCCACAGGAGATCCGGGAGAAGCTCGGTGGTGAGGAACGCACGCTTGATGTTGAGCGAACGCGTGAGGGCTCGCAGGAGCCAGTCGATGAGCTATCGTCAAATGTTGTGGACGGTGGGCCATTAGGCGGCGTCCTGGATGTCGGGCTCGCCGTCGACGAAGCGGACGCCGCTGACCACGTCGCCGAGGCGGGTCGGGCCGTCCAGCCGGCGCCAGCGGCGTTGGGCACTCAGGCAGAGCCGGAAGACCATAGCCAGCGCCGTCCGACGTGACAGGCAGCCTTTGGTCTTGGTCGTGCGAAGACGGACCGTGGCGAACGTGCTCTCGACGGGATTCGTGGTCCTGACGTGCTTCCAGTGTTCGGCGGGGAAGTCGTAGAAGGCGAGCAGCGCCTCCCGGTCTTTCACCAGGCAGGCCGTGGCCTGGTCGTACTTGGCGCCGTAGGCGTCGACGAAATGGTCGAAGGCGGCCGCGGCCGCCTCCCGGGTCTCGGCCATCCAGATGCCGTGCAGGTGCTGCTTGGCCTTGGCCTGCACGCCCTTGGGCAGCTTGTTCAAAACGTTGGCGGTCTTGTGGACCCAACAGCGCTGCTCGCGGGCGGCCCCATAGACCTGGCGTAGCGCCTTCCAGAACCCAAGGTTGCCGTCGCCGATAGCGAGTTCCGGGCCGATCTCCAGGCCGCGGCGGCGCAGATCCACCAGCAGCTCGCGCCACGACTGCTCGCTCTCGCGATAGCCGTCGGTGAGCCCGACCAGTTCCTTTCGGCCGAGCTCGTCGGCGCCGATCACGACCAGGATGCATTGGCGCTCCTGATCAAGACGAGCGTTGAAGTAGACGCCATCGACCCAGAAGTAGACGTAGCGCTTGCCGGCCAGACTGCGCCCCTGCCAGGCAGCCAGCTCGGCTTGCCAGGCCTCTTTCAGCCGGTTGATGGTCGCCGCCGACAGGCCCGGCGCGTTCGGCCCGAGCAGCGCGCTCAAGGCCTCGGCGAAGTCGCCACTCGAGATGCCCTTCAGATAAAGCCATGGCAAAAGCTCCTCGAGCGAGCGGGTCCGGCGCAGATAGCGCGGCAGGATCGACGAGGTGAACTGAATCTTGGCGCCGCCGGCGGCCGGGCCACGGTCGCGCACCCGGGGTTGACGTACTGCGACCGGCCCGATCCCGGTCTGGATCGTGCGCTCGGGCAGGAAACCGTTACGCACCAGGCGCCGGCGGCCGGCGTCGTCGACCAACTCGGCATAAGCCGCGAGGAACGTCGCGACCTCGGCTTCGATCGCCTGGGCCAACAGCGTGCGCGCCCCGTACCGCAGCACCTCGGTCAACGAATCCTCCGCTCGATCGTCTGGGCGGCGGAGGCTGACAACGTTATCCTCGTCCATGGCGTATCCGATCCTTCTTCGAAGGGGGGTGACTGCTCATCACCAGGATACGCCGCCCTTCATCTGCCAGCCCGTCCCCAACTTTCGATCATAGCTCGCTATTTCTACGAGGGAGTACAGAGCGGCGGGGGCTTGGTGCCGTCCACCAGCCAGCGGATGGTCCTGGACCTCGCCCGTAATTTCCTGAACATTACAGACCCAAAGCATCGGGAGGCTGTGGCAAGGTTCGCCCGAGCGCTCGCCGAGGACGACCGGGCCGCGTGAGGTCCTGGTCATAGGCCGTTTTGCGGGATG
>JAJFBI010000625.1 GCA_020697385.1 Microvirga sp.
AACCGGCAGGCCTTCGCCTGGGGACGCCTGCTCAGTGGCGATCCTGCCGTCGTGCATGAGATCGCGAACGACAAGCCGGACGAGCCCGAGACGCTCGATCAGGTCATCGCCCGGCGGGTCGTGTTCCTCACCGCCTATCAGGATGCGCTCTACGCCGCCCGCTACGAGATGATGGTGTCGCGCGTGCGCAAAGCTGAATCAGCGCTCGGCTCCGAGGCGCTCACCGACGCGGTGGCGCGCTCATTGTTCAAGCTCATGGCCTACAAGGACGAGTACGAGGTCGCGCGCCTTCACATGGAGACCGGCTTCCTCGACAAGCTGCAGCAGGAATTCGACGGCGACTTCACGGTGAAGTACCATCTGGCGCCGCGACATCTTCGGCTACACGGCCGAACGGCGCACGGAGCGCGCTCTGATCGGGTGGTACGAGGCCCAGGTCGAGCGAATGCTCGAGAGCCTCGACGCGCAGCGCTTCACCAGCCTGCTGGCGATTGCGAAAGCCCCGATGGACATCCGCGGCTACGGGCCCGTGAAGGAAGCGGCCATCCATAAGGTGCAGGCGGAGGTGGAGCGGTTGTGGGCGCGTCTGGCGGAGCAGCCGGAGGTGGTCGACATGCGGCCGCGCGAGGCCGCTCACGCGTAGATCAAGAAAGCAGCTCCGCAAGGTTCAGCCGACGCGTGATGCCGACCGCTTCCAGGAACGCCTCGTCGTGACTGACGACGAGCAGTGCTCCATCATAGGCCCGCAAGCCCGCCTCGACAGCCTCGATGGAATCGATGTCGAGATGGTTCGTCGGCTCGTCGAGGATCAGAAGCGGGGGCGGCTGCGGCCCGCCCAGCACGCAGGCAAGCCCTGCCCGCAGCACCTGCCCGCCGCTCAAGGCGGACACGAGCTGCAAGGCGGCATCGGCCCGAAACATGAAGCGAGCGAGCGCGGCCCGGCAAGTATTCTCGTCCGAACTCGGGTTGATGCGCCGGAAGTTGTCACGGATCGAGACGGATGGGTCCAGCAGGCTCACCTGCTGATCGAACATGGCAAAGTCGGTGAAGACCCGCACGCTCCCGCTCCAGGGCTGAAGCCCTCCAGTGACGAGCGCGAGCAGCGTCGTCTTGCCTGAGCCGTTCGGCCCGACGACGGCAACGCGCTCCGGCCCGGTGATGGAGAACGACAAATCGCGCAGGATCGGCTGCTCCGGCGTGTAACCGGCGCTTGCTGCGTCGATGCTCACAACCACCTTGCCGGCGGGCAGATGCGTCGGCGGCAGAAATATGGAGAAGGGTTGCAGGATCTCGATTCGCTCGCGTGCCGAGGCGGCTGCATCAAGCGCCTGTGAGCGGCGCCGCTCGGCCAGACGCGCGTTCTCGCCGCCCGTGTCTTCGCTCCGGTCTTTTCGTGCGTTCATGAGAATACGCGGCATGTCGCCCTTGGCGCGCTTCCTCTGGCCAGCCCCATCCTTGCGAGCCTTTCGCTCGGCCACGGCCTGCGTCTTCCTGTCGATTTCACCGACGCGCTTCTCAGCATCTGCCAGATCGCGCGCGACCGCCGCAAGTTCCAGCGCCCTGCGCTCGCGGTATTGGCTCCAGTTGCCGCCATAGCGCGTAGCGCCAAGCGAGGTCAGTTCGACGATGGCATCCATGGTCTCGAGCAGCTCGCGATCATGGCTGACCACGACGGCGCCGCCCCGCCATCGGCCGAGGAGATCGATCACCGCCGCGCGTCCCTCTCGGTCGAGATTGTTGGTGGGCTCGTCGAGAAGCAGGAAGTCGGGTTCTGCAAAAACGAGCGCAGCGAGGCGTGCCCGTGTGGCTTGCCCACCCGACAAGGTCGCAAGAGGCGTGTCAGGCTGCGCGTCAAGACCGACCTGAGCGAGCGCGGATTCCATGCGCGCCTCCAGGGTCCAGTCCGCATCCGCAAGCTCCTCGGCTGTCGCCTCGCCGGTCTCGGTATGGCGCAGGAGCGCGAGCGCCTCGGTGGCACCGAACAGGCTGGCGATGGTCTCGGCCGGATCGACCTGAATCGACTGGCGCAGGATGCTCAAGCGGCCGTTGACGGCGATGCTGCCAGCTTGCGGACGAAGCTTGCCGGCGATCAGCCGGAGGAGCGTGGTCTTGCCGACCCCGTTGCGGCCGACGAGGCCCGCCCGTTCAGGGCCGAAACTCAGATCGAGATCGAAAAGGGAGCGGCCGTCAGGCGTGGTCCAAGAAAGGCTGGAAAGAGTAATCGAAGCTGGCATGGCGATGGATGGTCCCGGTGGCAAGGCGAAGCGGCGTTGCTGTCGGGTGGAAATCCATGTCTGCGCACATCCTGCTGAAAAGGACGCCCTTCGGTGGGCGTCGGGTCACGTTATAGGCAGGGACTGGCCGGGCTGCAAGCTTCGGCCGGGTCCGGATCATGCCGCAATCGGGGTGCCGGTCAGACGGCGCCGCTGTTCTGGGGCCGCTTGGCCATGACCTCCTGCAGGGCCGCGATCAGGTCGTCCGGCATGATGGGCTTGTGCAGGAACATGGCGTTGGGCGGCAGGTCGCCCGGTCCGGGGCCGGTCTTGCCGGAAATCACCAGGACGGCCACCTCCGGCCAGCCCTGCCGCACCAGCCGGGCGAACTCGAAGCCGTCCATGGAACCCGGCATGTTGACGTCGGTCAGGATGGCGTCGATCTCCGGCCGTGTTTTCAGGAGCTCGAACGCCTCATCGGCGTCCTGGGCCTCGACAACCCAGAACTCGGATTCCTTCAGGATGTCGACCTGGGTCAGGCGAACCAGGGGTTCGTCCTCCACCAGCAGGACAACAGGCTGCTTCACGATGCGGCGGTGCGGTTTCATCCAGCATGAAACGGCGACAGCTCCGTCCAGTTCCCTCCCGTCGAGCAGCCGTGATGAGCCTTGCAGCGGCCGAAAGGCCGAAGCAGTATCAGAAGCGCTTCGCCGTGGCCTTCAGCTGCCTGATCCGGTCCACCACCTCCTGCGTGTGATAGGGCTTTTTCATCAGGGGACCGGCCTCGCAGAGGGTTCCGGCGATGTCGGCCGACCGCTCCGCCCCGGAGGTGAGG